>JBCCFD010000294.1:0-9978 GCA_039029915.1 Chloroflexota bacterium | reverse complement strand
TTGCTATTCCTGTGCATTAATGTGACAATCCTCTTTAATGCAACAAATCGCAATAAGGAATATTTGCAACAACTATGATTTTTCACAACTTTAGGGCTAAACACATCCTCATTTGCCTTTCTTTTATTGGCATAGTTGCCTGTGCCCCTCAAACAGGCAGTTTAGAAGTTCGAGCCAACGGTGAAGATTTTGTTCGCCAAGGCTTTGTCAGCAAAGATGGCTGGGCAATTAGCTTTGACAATGTCATCATCAGTCTAGCAAACGTAACAGCCTACCAAACCGATCCCCCCTACCAATCCATCACGGGTGAAACGCCTGAAGGTGAATCGATATCCTTAGCTCAGGTTCATCAAATCGATCTAGCAGAAGGGGATGAAAATGCTGCTCCGATTTTGGTTGAGGCTATAGAAGCCAATGTCGGTCAGTTCAACGCCATTGGTTGGAATATGGTGTCCAGTGACAACGGCAGCACGGTACAGATGATTGGAACGGCCGTTAAAGACAACACCACAATTTCGTTCAACATCCTCATCGAGGACACCTACAGCTACATTTGTGGTGAATATGTCGGTGATGAGCGCAAAGGGTTTGTAAGCGAAGGCGAAGCAGGCGAAATCGAAATGACATTCCACTTCGATCACCTTTTTGGAGATGCTGATACTGACGCCAGCGAACCGTTAAATACAGGTGCTTTAGGCTTTGATCCGCTAGCTAATCTTGCCTTCAACGACACGCTCGAAATCACCCAAGCAGAATTGGAAGCAAGCCTGAGTGCAGATGAATATGCAAGTTTATTAGACAACTTGGCCACGCTAGGTCACGTTGGTGAGGGGCACTGTTTTGAGGCCCAGAATGGATATACAGCCCATGAAGAATAGAGAAAATCACGCAAAATATTTTATTATTCTAGCCATTTGCCTCATGTTTTTAGGCGTATCAACTAGTTCAATATTAGCTCACGGCACGGATATTCGCCTCACAGTGGCTGAAAATGATCAAGTTCAGATAAACGCGATTTTTGATACGGGTGAGCCAATGAGTGAAGCCCAAATCATCGTTTACGCTGCTAACGATCCGCAAACAGCCTGGCACAACGGGGTAGCCGATATGAATGGCACGTATTTTTTCCCCGTTGACACCAGTATTGCAGGCGATTGGGCCATAACGGTTCGTACTGCAGGACACGGAGAGCTGTTACATTTCACGGTTAGCGAGCGGGGCGTGATTTCTACTGGTGCAGAAACTGCGCGTCCAGCTTGGCAAACAACGGTGGGTGCTTTATTCGTTGTCATCATGTTAGGGGGTGTGGCGTACTTCTACAGTCGACCAAAACAAATGACGATGGCGGAAGCGAGGGCATAATTATGCATATTCCTGATGGTATTTTACCCCCACTCGTTTGGGGTGGTGCAACGGTTGTTACCGGGGCAATTACCGCTTACTCACTTCACAAAATTAACCAGGAAGAAGACCCCCGTGCGGCGGTCCCCAAAGCAGCTATGATGACGGCCGCTTTTTTTGTGGCTTCATCTATTTTCTTTCCCCTACCTCCCCCAATGACGAGCGCCCATCTCATTTTGGCGGGCACAATGGGCGTTATTTTGGGCTGGTATGCTTTCCCTTCCATTCTCATCGGTTTGATTTTGCAGTCAATTGTGTTTGGTCATGGCGGCATCACCACCTTAGGTGCCAATGCCCTAATCATGGGCATTCCAGCCCTGCTTAGCTTTGCTCTCTTTCAAACTACAAAAAAACGGATTCATCAAGACCGAATCCCGCACATCGTTGGTTTTCTCAGCGGGTTTCTAGGAGTTGTGGTAGCAGCTTGCATCTTCTATTTGTTTATCATTGGTACGTTGCCGGCCGACATTGATCGCACGGCTGAAATCAACGCCACCATTTTGCTGTGTCTTTCCCATCTACCGGTCGCCATTGCTGAAGGGATATTCACGGCCTACTTGGTGAACTATCTTCGCCAAACGCGACCAGCCCTCATTGGTGTGCAGCTCGAAGGTTAACTAATTCATGGCAGCAGGACACTCACACGGTATCGAAATTGATGCATTTGCTGGACTTGACTCACCAATCCATCGTTGGGACGGCCGATTCAAGATCGCTGGTCTGCTGGGGCTAATCGTCGCTTTTGCTTCTGTACAAACGATACGCAGCCTACCATTTCTGATTCTCATCACCGTAACAATCTATGCGCTAAGCCATTTGCCTTGGCATATACTCAGACACCGTCTCGCCATTCCAGGGCTGGTCGTTTCAGCGCTTGTTATCTTTTTGCCATTTATTTCAGGGGAAACAGTCTTATTTTCGGCTGGACCAATTCAAATTCGGCAAGAAGGGCTATTTTTAGCATTATTGATTGCCGGTCGGCTTTTTTGCATTGTCACCCTCGCCTTTGTTATGTTCGGCACCGACACCTTCGTACGCACCATTCATGCGCTGCGGGCTTTGAAATTTCCCGACATTATGGCCGACATGGTGATCCTAACGTATCGATACCTGTTTGAAATCAGCGCCTTCTTTGCCCAGATGCAAACGGCTGCGCGGTTAAGAGGGTTTCAAGGCAACACCTTTTCAATGAGCAACATCGGCACGCTAGCCTCATTGATTGGACACCTTTTTATTCGGAGCTATGAGAAATCTGAGCGCGTATACAAAGCGATGGTACTTCGTGGTTACGGTTATCAAGCAGTACGTCAAGACCTTTTTGCCGCCACCCGAGATGATGTTTTGAAAACGGCCGTTTGTCTACTCATCGCTATCCTTCTCATTGCCAGTGACTATTTAATATGAACGCACTAACGATCACAAACCTGCAGTTTGCTTACCCCGAAACCAAAGTTCTCCAAAACATCAACCTCATGATTGAACAGGGTGAACACATTGGCGTTATTGGCCCTAACGGCGTTGGGAAAACAACCCTCTTTCACACCATTTGCGGCATCCTAAAGCCAACGGGCGGTGGAGTTGAGCTGTTTGGTCAACCTATCAAAACGGGGCAATTTCACCCAGAGGTAGGCCTGGTATTCCAATATCCAGATGACCAGCTTTTTTCCCCAAGCGTTTGGGATGACGTGCTATTTGGGCCGCTGAATATGGGTCTTGATCGGCAGCAAGCTGAAGCACAAACTGAACTAGCTCTACAAGAAACTGGCATGATTCAGTTCAAAGACAGAGCACCACATCATCTGTCTGGTGGGCAAAAGCGTATGATTGCCATTGCCGGTGTCCGCGCTATGCAGCCAAAAGTGGTTTTGTATGATGAACCAAGCGCCAATTTAGACATTCGCTCCCGTCGCCAACTAATCAACTTTATCAAAAGTTCTCCAGAAACAGTGCTGGTATCCTCACACGATTTAGAGCTTATTTTGGAAGTGAGCCAAAGGATCATCTTAATTGACGACGGTCAAATTATTGTTGATGGAAATCCTGCAGATATTATGAGCGATGATGCATTAATGGAAGCTCATGGCTTAGAGCGCCCCCACTCCTTAAAACCCCACGTTCACACTTAAATTAGTATAAATTACACCCATCACGGCAAGACCTTTCAGGTTTCCATTTTATGGAAGGCTGCCATTACCAGTCACAAACCTGACAGATTTTTGTAGGTCAGAAACCTATTTGGTGTCCATACTTTCTTGGCAATTTCTGCAAAGACCAGGAATCACAAGATGGCTAAGATTTGCTTTAAAATGATGTTCATGCGCAAGATGGGTCAGCAAATCTGCAAAATGATGATTATCGAGATGGGTCATATTGCCACAATTGGTACAGTGCAAATGATGATGCGGTTCCTCTCCAGCGAGTTCATAAAGCAAACGGCCGTTTAATTCAGACCGCGTCACAATTTTTTCATCAGCTAGAAAATCAAGCGTCCGGTAAACTGTTGCCTTGTTTAGCCCTGGAAATTCATCAGTAACAGTTGAATACACCTCCAGTGCTGTGGCGTGTCCCCCCTTTTTCCACAGGGCATTAAGCACCATCTGTCTTTGGGGCGTAATTCGATAACCCCGCTCACGAAGCTGAATAATAAGTTCTGATATTTTTTGCAAAAAACCCTTCCGCTCTCTTGTCAAATGATTCAATCAACACAAAAAGAATCTTCCGAATATTGAGTTTGAAGATTATTCTTTGAATTTGCCTTTTGTCAAGCGTGTTCATTTCTTTATAAGGTATATTTTTTGACAAATACGAATATCGTAATAAAATCGCCCAAATCAAACGATGCTCGTAAAAATATGATGGATAAGCTCGATTACCAAATTTTGTCACACCTGCAGGAAGACGGCAGACGGCCGTTTACTGAAATTGCCAAAGCATTAGGCGTGACCGAAGGCACGATTCGCAAAAGAGCCGCCCGGCTCATCGAAGAGGATGTTATCCGAATCATTGGTTTAGTCGACCCACACAAGGTTGGCTTTGAAGCCCCAGCCATCATACAAGTCACCGTTGCCCCACCCCATTTAGATGAAGCCGCCAAACAAATAGAATCCTTTGCCGAGGTCAGCTACCTTTTAATGGTTTCTGGCGAATACGATCTCATGGTAGAGGTTCGCTGTCGGGACAGAGAACATTTAGCCTCATTTATTCGTCACAAACTGCAACAGGTGAATGGTGTGCAACGGACCGTTTCAGCAATGGTGTTACACACCTATAAATTGGAAGAGGTAAGCGTCGTTGATGAAGTTGAAGAGAAGATAGTTGTTTGTGATTAAGTGAAACGATGTGCCTGCTTTGAATAAAACGACGGCTCCAAACTCCGTTTCCTCGAGGTTCCGAAGCGTCTATCTAACAGGGTTTTCAAATCGGAACATTTAAGCACTTTGTTACCAAAGTTTTTAAATACTTCTTCTCTGGAAGAATTTAAAATTTCTTATGTGAGGAAGAAACATTGTCAACAAGCGTAAAACTTGAACAAGTAACCAAGCGATTCGGTGATTTTGTCGCTGTTGAATCGATGACTTTAGAGATTGGGGATGGTGAATTTTTCTCCCTTCTTGGCCCAAGTGGCTGTGGCAAAACAACCACTTTACGGATGGTGGCTGGTTTTGAGCAACCAACTGAAGGAGAAGTCTTCATTATGGGTGAGCCAGTGGCTGGCATCCCTGCTTATCAGCGCCCTGTGAACACTGTTTTTCAAAATTATGCCCTCTTCCCCCACATGACTGTTGAGCAAAACGTTGCTTTTGGTTTGGAAATGGCCAAGGTCAACAAAACCGATATCTCAAAGCGCGTCAAAGACGCTTTAGAACAGGTCCAGATGGGCCGGTTTATCGACCGACGCCCTAACCAGCTTTCAGGCGGGCAAAAACAGCGCGTCGCGCTGGCTCGCGCGCTGGTCAACCGTCCTCGAGTGCTATTACTAGATGAGCCTTTAGGGGCATTAGATCTCAAATTACGCAAAGCGATGCAGTTGGAGCTTAAACAAATTCAATCTGAGGTCGGCATTACGTTTATCTATGTTACTCACGATCAGGAAGAAGCAATTACGATGTCGAATCGGATTGCCATCATGAATGATGGGGTGGTGCAGCAGGTTGGCCCATCACGTGAGATTTATGAGGAGCCAGCCAATCGTTTTGTGGCTGATTTTATCGGTGAAACGAACTTTATCGATGGTCACGTGGTTGAATCAGGTGAAAAGACAGTTTTAGAGTCGGCCGGTATCACATTTGCGGGTCACACCAAGTCTCAAATCGCCAAAGGGATGTCAGCAACGCTAGCCATTCGCCCTGAAAAAATATGGCTGGTGCCTCAGAATGAAGTGAATGGAGAAAACGGCCGTGTTTCTATCAACGGCCACGTTCGGGATGTGATCTATATTGGTACTGACACACGCTACCAAGTAGAGTTAGAAACCAACGACAAGCTATTTGTGCGAGTCCAGAATCTGGGCCACGAACAAACGCTAAATTTTGAATCAGGCGATCCCGTTTCGGTTCAGTGGGCGGTTCAAAACGCTCAGGTGTTGACGGAGTAAGCACATGACAACAACGGCCGTTTCTCCCCAAACAGACTCGCAGCCAATCACAACCAGAATGGAACCCATTTTGCGCGTGGCGTCTTGGGTTTTTCTGGCCCACGGGCTGCTCTGGATCCTCCTTCTCTTTCGCTGGGTGACATTTTCATCCATCGGATGGGCACCATTCGAGCTAGAAAATCAGCTAGCCAATCTCCCGCCCATTATGGCGTATTTAATTTACGGCATAGGCGCGGGATTAGATCTAATCATTGGCTTTCTACTCCTCAGAAACTTGCCATCGGCTCGACTGATGGGAATGGCTCGAAATATCATCCTTATTGGCTTATCACTTTTCTATTGGATTAGTACGCAAGATTTTTATGGCGGTGTTTTCTTCATTGGAATCGCTGGCCTGATGCTCGTGCTGCTCACTCGCCAGAGTGCCTGGGCAGTCAATTATGGTGCAGCCTACTGGCTCATCATCTTTTTTGTTCTACCAAATATTATCGTTCTCATCATCAGCCTCAGTGAACGAGGCCCTAGAGGAACGATTGTGTATCCCGATTTAACCTCACTGCAGGGATTTGCCGAACTGTTTGATGATTACGGCCGTTTCTTTAGCCGCATCGGCGGAGATTTCATCTATCTCCGAATCTTCTGGCGGTCATTTAACCTAGCCATCATCAACACCATCGTCTGCCTCATCTTTGGGTATCCCTTCGCTTATTGGATAGCTCGACAGGAAGAGAGATGGCGCAACATACTTATCTTCTTGGTCATGATCCCTTTCTGGACAAACTTCCTCGTGCGCACCTATGCTTGGATGCTGCTCCTTCGCGATTCAGGGCTCATCAATAATTTTTGGACTATCACCCTGCATGAACAAGCCGTTGCCCTAAGTGGCAATTCATCATTTTTTGCCTGGCTAGCGGGCATCTCGGAAAACCCGCTGCCCCTCTTGTTCAATCAAGGGGCCGTCTTTATGGGCCTCTTCTATGGCTTCTTTCCATTTATTGTTCTGCCAATTTACAGCAATCTTGAGCGTATGGATTGGTCACTCCTTGAAGCTGCAGCCGACTTAGGCGCCAATAATTTCTACAGCACAACGCGGGTTTTACTCCCCCTATCCCTCCCAGGCATTGTAGCTGCGGCAATTATTGTTTTCGTGCCCTCCCTGGGAGCTTACGTCACACCGGCGCTGATGGGAGGTGGCAAGGTTGCTCTTTTAGGCAATCTGCTTCAGCAGCAATTTATGACAGCGCGGGATTGGCCGTTTGGGTCTGCCATCGGCTTTATTATGATGACCATTATGCTGCTAGCCATCTTAATCTACTTTCGGGTTGGAGGTGAAGAAACAGCATGACAGCCGCCCCAATCCCCCTGCGAAGAAAAGTCCGCAAATCATTTAATCAGCGTGCGCTCACCTGGCTAGCTGGAGGCATGTTTATCTTCCTCTATTTGCCGATCGTGATATTGATAATTTACTCGTTTAATGACAATCGGTTTGTAAGCGTTTGGACGGGATTCAGTACGCATTGGTATGGTGAAGTATTCCGTGACCCAGCTGTACGTGACGCTTTAGGTAATAGTCTGTGGATTGCAGGTTGGTCAACAGTGATTAGCACCATTCTTGGCACCTTAACAGCCATAGCTATGGAGCGATTCAAATTTTGGGGCAAAGTCACATACGATGCGATTCTTTATTTGCCCATCATTATTCCTGATATAGTCATGGCGCTTTCTACCCTGCTCTTTTTTGTCTTGCTGGGTGTCGCCCTCAGCAGATTTACAGTCCTGATTGCCCATATTGCCTTCAACATCTCGTTTGTAGCAATTGTAGTTCGAGCCAGACTCGCAGATATGGATTCAACCCTTGAGGAAGCCGCTGCTGACTTAGGTGCAAACCCTTGGGAAACATTTCGTCGTGTTACCGTTCCCCTTCTCTTACCGGGTATTGTGGCTGGCGCACTTTTAGCGTTTACTCTATCGCTCGACGATTTTGTCATCACCTTTTTTATGGCTGGGCCAGGCTCAACAACCCTTCCGGTATTAATCTTTTCTAAAATTCGATTTGGCGTTTCCCCAGAAATCAATGCGATATCAACCTTAATGTTCTTAGGGTCAACTATGCTCGTTGTTATTTCACTTCTTATCCAAAGAAGAACAGATTAATTCTTGGGTTAGAAGATAAAAAGAAGAAGAAATAAATTGTAAGGAGAAAGAAATGAAGAAATTTTTATTGACAAGTATCATATTTTTGCTCGCCCTTTTGTTGGCAGCTTGCGGTGGCGGCCCAGGTGGCCCAAGTGGCGGACCTGCTGAAGAAAGTGGTGGTGAAGCATCTGGTGAACTAGCCGAACAGTTAAGCGTTTATAACTGGGCAGACTATATCGATGAACAAATCCTAGTTGATTACCAAGAAGAGTTTGGCGTTGAAATTATTTATGACACCTATGCCTCAAATGAAGATTTGCTAGCAAAATTGCAAGCGGGGGCTGAAGGGTACGACGTTATCTTCCCAAGTGATTACATGGTTTCTATCATGGTTGATCTAGAGTTATTGGCTGAAATCGACACGGCCGATTTTGAAAATATCAGCAACATTGATCCTCAATTTATGAACGCCCCATTTGATCCAGGCAACCAGCATTGTGTTCCTTACCAATGGGGCACCACGGGTATTGGATACCGAGCCGGCAACGAATTTTTTGAGGCGAATCCGCCAACCAGTTGGGCCATTATGTTTGATCCTGACATTTTGGAACAATATTCTGGTGATGGCGTCAATGTTTTAAATGATCCTCGCGAGCTTCCTGCTGCAGCAGCTATTTATTTAGGACTCGATCCAAACACAACCGACCCTGATGAGCTCGATCAAATCTTAGAAACAATCTTAGCAGCGAAACCATACTGGAAGACCTTCAATAGTGAAGATTATCCATCATCTTTGCTCGTTCCAGACGAGGTTATCCTGTCACAAGGCTGGAGCGGTGGTGTCGCCCAAGCCTACTACGAAACGTTCGACGAAGAAGCGGAAGATGGCAACTGGTATTACTCAATCCCAGAGGAAGGTGCTGTTAAATGGCTGGATAATATCTGTGTAACCGCATCATCAGAGCGGTACAACACGGCCGTTCACTTTATGAACTATCTTCTCGACGCTCAGGTCGGCGCAAACATCACCAATTTCACCTACTACGCTAGCCCGAACCTTGCCGCCAATGAGTTCATCCTAGAAGAAATTTTGGACGATGAAAGCATTTATCCAACAGCAGAAGTGCAAGAAAAATTAATCTGGTTAACCGAAGTTGATGACGATGCCGCTTTGCTCTATGACGAGCTTTGGACGGCCGTAAAGTCTTCACAATAGAACGAATAGAGTAAAAGTAAAAAGTGAAAAGTATCAAGAATCGTACTTTTCACTTTTTACTGATCACACTTTCGTAATTCATTGACCCTTTATGACCATTCAATCTCTCCTCATCCAAAATGCTAAAGTTTATACGGTTGACGAAGCCAATCCCACGGCAGAAGCAGTTGTTGTAAGTGGCAATAAAATCGTGTTTGTTGGCTCGAATGAGGGCGCCAAACAGCATGCTTCTGAGGATTGCCGAGTCGTTGATGCCAACGGCCGTTCCCTTCTTCCGGGCTTTATTGACAGCCATTTTCATTTGGCGTGGGGAGCAAAAAAACTGCTTGAAGCCAAGTTGGGTGAGGTAGAGAGCATGGCTGAACTAAAAAGCACCCTGCAGGCCTGGGCAAAAGGCAATCCAGACCGGCCTTGGGTTTTGGGAACCGAGCTATCGTATGCACTACCCTCGCCAGATACCCCCTTAACCCGTCATCATTTAGACGAAATTGAGTCTGAACGGCCGTTAGCATTAACCGCCTTTGATATGCACAGCATGTTTGTGAATAGCAAAGCGCTTGAGGTCATGGGCTTAACCCACGGCACTGACCAAATAATGGAAAATGGCATTGTGCCTGTTGATGATAATGGG
>JBCCFD010000293.1:0-9983 GCA_039029915.1 Chloroflexota bacterium | reverse complement strand
GGTAACGGCCGTGTTGGTTGATTCACCCGATCAATCTCAATATCTAAATAATCATTCCACGCATTGGCCGACGCTGAAATAAGCACCGTACTCAGCGCAGCAAGCCCAATTTGGCCCCACGCGCCCGTCTGAGACACATACCCACCCAATACAACCATCAAAGCCCCGGTCAAAGAGGTTAAGGGACGGCTCAACTTATATAACCCTTTTAACATTACGCTTCCTCAATTCTACAGTTTATTATCAATTTTAATAACACATCAGTCGCAAAAAAGATACAATGGAAGGATGATCCAGAGCGTTCAAAATCAGCAGGTCAAATATCTCAAAAAGCTCAAGGCAAATCGGAAATTCCGTTTTAGTGAAGGGCTGTTTTTGATTGAAGGCAATAATTGGCTACGCGAAGTTGTGGGGTTTCCGCATCTACTGCAATCAATCTACGTGACTGAAGATTGGCTCAGTCAACCTCTCAATGTCGTCTTGCTTGAAAACATCCACCGCCAGCATACGGTGGTGAGCAATGCCGTTATGAAAGCAATTAGCGATACGAGTTCCCCCCCCGGCGTTGTTGGTGTTGTCTCTCACCTGTCTCTCCCCTTACCCAAGAAACCTATCTTCCTGCTTGTTTTGGATAATATTTCAGATCCCGGAAATGCTGGCACTCTTTTTCGAACGGCAGCTGCGGCAGGCATCGAGGGAATTCTCCTTTCACCAAACTGTGTTGATCCTTATAATCCAAAAGTGATTCGAAGCTGTGTGGGAACCCTCTTCAAACTACCTATTTTGCAAAAATCGTGGTCAGAAATTGAAACGCTTACCAAAGATATCCCCATCTATGGGTTGGATGCCAATGCAGACTTATATTACACGGCCGTTTCTTGGCAGCAGCCGGCTTGCCTAATGGTGGGGAATGAATCAAAGGGTCTTTCACCAGAGGGAAGAGCCATTCTGGCAAACGCGATCTCAATTCCAATGGCTAATCAGGTTGAATCTTTGAATGCCAGCATGGCAGCCGGCATAGTTATGTTTGAAGCAGTCAGGCAAAAAAAACAATAGCCAGAGGCACTCTTATTTTTTCATTTATCAACTTTCTTTTATCGACGGTTCTTAAAGTTAAATTGAATCGAAAAGGTGTGGTTAGACTGATTTGAATTACTATTGTCTTTGTAAGTAAACGGCCGTCCACATTCAGGGCAACGGCCGTTAAATCGCAAATAATCAACCTCAAAATGAATCCCAAACGCATTGACTAACAGCTTGCGCATCTCTTCTACCCAAGGTAGTTGAAGCTGATTGGATTTCATCTTATTCGCCGCTTTTTCTAAAACCAGCTCACCCTGCAGCACCCTATACCCAGCCAAAAAATAAGAACAGCGACCACACCCCGCAAAATTAGCAATCATTTTGTTAAAAGGATAAGACATTTTTCTAGCTTTAATCTTATGCTTTTTATCTTCTTCAGGATCGACTACTGCTGGTTCTTCAGCCGGTTCGGGTGTATCAGGTTCAGTTGAGGCAATTTTGACTTCATCCTTTACCGGGGCAGACGGTTCAGTAGCATCGCCTTTAGAAACCTCTATCGTTGCACTGACACCATCAGCGGTATCATCTTGGACGGTAGGTGTCACTTCCTCATCCGCTGGCGACACATCTACAGGGGTAGGTACTAGGTTTTCTTGGGATTGTGAAACAGGAGCATTTACTTCTTTCGAGGGCGTCTCCCCCTCAGGCTTCACGGCTTCATTTTCCGATGTGTCCGGCAGCATCCAATCGGGAAGGTCTAAAGGGACATCGTTTGGCTGAACGACTGCTGGCTCAGCGGTTTCATCTGGTACAGCCTCCTGCTGTACATCAGCATCCGCCGACTCCGCTAATTTTTGCTCCCCCTCTTGTTGAGCGACCTCTTTTTCAACATTTTCCGGTAGGGATGGGCTGTCCTGCACAGTTTCATCATGCTCTTCTGTTTTAGCACTAGTCTGGGTATCTTCAGGAGATGGCTCCGAAGGGTTATTATTGTTTGTTTGATTAGTTTCGTCTTGTTGATTCACAGTGTCGGATTCTAACGAGGTTCAAGTATCTGTCAACTCTCGGGTTGCATCTTCGATAAAAGTGGGAAAAATAGTCGTCATGACTCAGTTCGATAAAAAACCACAGCCCATTTTTGATTTATTAGCAAGATGGCAAACGGCCGTTTCTGGTACCAATCTTACGCCGCCTCCAACTTACTCAGGCCTCAACCATTTGCTTACAAACTTAGTCGATCATACCGCTGATGTCGTTGCGGGGAGCTGTTTTGTGGCCCGCGTGGGGACACAATCTGATGGCCATCGTTTTATTAGTAAAGCGATAGCACAAGGTGCGCTTTTAATCGTTGGCCAACAGCCATCGGAGCAGCTCAGCGCCACAATTCCTAAAAACGTCTCCTATCTCCAGGTTGAGAATAGCTCTGAAACCTATGCCTGGCTGTCTAGCGCGTGGTATGACTTTCCCAGCTACCAAATGACGGTAATTGGCGTCACAGGTACCGATGGCAAAACGACGACAACCAACTTCTTGCACCAAATCTTGCAATCAGCAGGCATTCAAACGGGACTGCTCAGCACGCTAAAAGCCCAGATCGGAGAACGGGAAGAACCGCTTGCCCTCCACGTCACCACACCCGAAGCACCGGTCGTTCAACGGTATCTGCGCCGCATGGTCAATGCAGGTATGACCCACTGTATTTTAGAAACAACCTCACATGCATTAGCCCAACATCGAGTAACGGCCGTTGAGTATGACATCGCCATTGTTACTAACATCACCCACGAACACCTTGATTATCACGGCACGCACGACGCCTATGTTCAAGCCAAGAAGACGCTTTTTGAATACGTTGCTCATAGCAACAACATCAAGCCAGATAATCCAATTAGCAAGGCGATTATTATTAATCAAGATGATCCTATCTCCTTTAAGCATTTGTCACCTATTCATGCCCCGCAGCAGTTCCGCTACGCGATTGATAACCAAGAAAATTGTCAAATAACCGCCAATGATATTCAGTTAAATCCTTGGTCAACGCAATTTCAATTAGGGCTCTTTGACTCAAAAATCTCAATCACCACAAAAATGTTTGGGCTATTTAACATTTACAATATGATGGCGGCAGCGGCTGCGGCTAAACATTTAGGCGTTTCAGAGCAGGAAATTCAGCAGGGGTTGAACAATTTAACTCAGTTATACGGCCGTATGCAATCGATACACAAAGGACAACCGTTTCTAACCATTGTAGATTTTGCTCACACTCCAAACGGTCTCGAAAAATCAATCGATGCAGCCAAGCGGGTGCTTAAAGAAGCCAATAAAAACGGTAAAATTATCACCGTTTTTGGAAGTGCCGGCCTCAGAGACCCAGAAAAACGAACCCTAATGGCTCAGATTTCTGGCCGAGAGGCATCCCTCACCATTTTAACCGCTGAAGACCCACGCACAGAGCCGCTTGATAAAATATTGGACACAATGGCCAAAGGTGTAGAAAGCGTCGGCGGCGTTGAAAACAAAACCTTTTGGCGCATTTCAGACAGAGGCCAAGCAATCTACGCCGCGCTGCAGCTAGCCAATCCAGAAGATTTAGTGTTAATTTGCGGAAAAGGGCATGAACAGTCTATGTGTTTTGGCACCATTGAGTATCCATGGGATGATGTTGAAGCAACAAAAACGGCCTTAGAAGCCTGGCTTCAAAATCAGAAAATGCCCAATTTGGGGCTTCCAACTTATGAAGAACGTATGGAGATTCAATAAAGGAAACATGAAAACGAGGTTGAATTTTAAAAATTATCGTTTAAAATAAAAACTAGCCTTTGCCGGTATAAATTCGAGACGACCCCTCCCCCCAAACTGGCACGAGAAACGCGACTGATCAACCCGGTAAAGGTCAAGGTAGTGACCACAGTCTCGGATTTAACATTACCTGAAAAAGCCTGTCTGTAATAGACAGGCTTTTTTTATTCTTTTTTTATTTGAACTTTAAAGAGATACTAATCGAGCAATTTCTTAATCGCGTCCGTTAATCCCGTGGGGATATTGTTGGACTTATCAAGAAATAGTTCGGCGCCTGCTTCCTGTGATTGCTTGACTAATTCAGGTTTTGAATTGGCCGAAAGCATAATAATTGGAACATCAGATGTTTCGGGGGTTTCATTAATTTCTTTACACGCACTAATACCATCTAATTGTGGCATCATATAATCCATTACAATAATGTCGGGTTTTAAAGTTTTTGCTTTCCCAACAGCGTCTGCCCCGTCTTTTGCCTCTTCAACTGAGTAACCATCCATTTGCAACAGCTGGTTTAACAAAAGCCGGATCATGGGTTCATCATCTACAATAAGCACTAATTTTTTTTTCTCTACCATTACATCATTCATTTTTTAGGCAAATTTCACAGGATATCTTGAAATTATACAGGTCGACAATGTGAAATTTACTCGGTGAAAACTAAAAGTTCAGCGGTTCTTTTTCAAGATTTTTTAGTTTTCGCATAATATAGGATTGTCCGGTCAAAAGGAAATTGCGCACTGCTTTTCTATACTCTCACCTTAACCAATCCTTATTTCAATGATACTTAAGTCACTGTTGAATGATGTTCTGTGATCCAATTCGTGAGCACTTGGACTGATTCATGACCAATGGATAAGAAGGCATCTAAGCTTTGGGATGCATAATGGATTGCCATATCTTGATTGTTTTGTTGTAGATTAACACGCGCTAACCCAAATGTTGCCACCCCAACCATCTCGGGGCTTTGCAAAATTCGAGCAAGTTCATACTGTCTTTTAAAATTGCTTTCACCAAAATCAGATGAATCAATCGCTAGCTCAATCTCGCCAACTTCCCCCGCTATTCGGGCCTCTTGCCATTTAACCCCAATTTCGGCCGCAATGTTCAAGGCTTTCTCTAAACTTATCTTTGCTTTATTAAGTTCGTTTTTAAATTTTTGGAGTTCTGCAATACTGCGTAACAGTCGAATAATTCTTTTTTGATGACCAAGTTGATGGGCAAGCGAGAGCGCCATTTCAAAGTATTTTTCAGCATGCTCAAAATCACCCTGCTCAACAGCCACTGTTCCCAAACCCCAAATACGGCCGATTTCACCATATGGCTGGCGTATCTGTTCTCGATCTAAATGCATCAGCGCCAACCCTTCCTCATAAAAAGATTCCGCTTTTGCAAACTGACCCATCATATACGCCTGCACCCCTAAACCCCGTAAAAAGTCGCTAACCGGATTACCACCATTAATCCTGCGTGCCAGCTGAATTCCCTCTTTGTAGTAGGCCTCGGCTAACACAAAGTCACTTCTTTGGGCGGCCAGCACACCCAACCGCCTTAAAATATGACTATGTTCAAAAATTAAATCAAGCTGACGCACTTTAATTAAGGCATCACCATAGTAGGATTCCGCCTCAATTGAGTTCCCTAAACGCTCCTGCAGGCGACCTAGATTAAAAATTATTTTCACCTGCTCATTTAAGAATGGCTGATTGTCTATCTGATATTTCAAGCATTTTTCAAGCCATATCTGAGCCAATTGAAATTCACCGATCGCTTCCCAATAGGTGAACAGTATGTTAGTCAGCTGTGTCAGCTCTAAATACGAGCTCTGCTCTTCAAAGATTGTCAGGCTATTCAGCAACAGTGGATACTCCTGCTTGAAGCGTAAAAAGTTGTTAGATTCTGACCGCACTAGCTGCAGATAAAATTTAGCGAAAGGCTCGCTGTACATATCTACATCATGATAGGAGAGAAAATCACGAATTAATGCGTGAAGTAAATATCTAGATTCGCTTAGCTCTTGATGGTTACCGACTAGAATCAAGGAAAGACCATGAAGCTGACGCAGGTGCCTTTTCATTTTTGTAAGCGGCAAACCAAATATTTCCGCACATGCCTGCGCTGAAAAATCGTTTGCCCCAAATATGATTAAGCTTTGAAACGCATTCTTTAATTTTTCATCAAGCCGCTCATAGCTAGTTAAAAAAGAGAGCTGAATGTCGTGAGAGTCAAATTTTAATTCCTCTATCACGGGGGTTTCTTGCTGTAATGTGTCTAAAAATTCTTGAGCTGTCCAGCCTGGTTCGTAGGCTAAACGGGAGGCGGCAATATTTATTGCTAAAGGTAAGTGTCCAAGGATATGGCTAATCTGGTCAAAACACGGCCGTTCCTTTTCAACTTTCTCTTCACCCAAAACCTTGGTAAAAAGCGCAATTGATTCTGATTGTCCCGCTGTAAATGGCTGAAGCTGAATCTGTACTGCCTGATTAAAAATCGCTAAATCTTGTCGCCGCGTCGTCCAAATTACGGCTCCTTTGAGCGCCGGCGGTAACAGTGGTGCAATCTGAGCTGATGACTCTACATCATCCAAGATAAGCAGCACATTCTTATTGGCCAGTAAATCACGCACGGCTTGGCTTCGAATAATTGGATCTGAAAGATGCCCCACGTCAGTATCATAAGCGGCGGCAAAGGCATATAAAATGGCTGACGTATCCGATTGACTCACTTTGGCCCACAGCACACCATCAGTAAACGTATGGCGCATCTGATGGGCAATATGAATGGCGAGGGCTGTTTTGCCAACCCCACCCATACCCTGAATGCTAACAAATTTAGGCGTTCGCTGTGAAGTAAAAAGATTGTAAATCGTATTTAGCTCTTGTTGGCGGCCTACGAAGGTAGCAATATCCGCAAACGCTTGAAAGGGGATGTGTCTGTTAGGTGCCGCTGGCACCTCAAACTGGCTGAGATGCTGAAGGAGAACTTTGTTGCTGGTAGAAACGGCCGTGTTTCGCAAATTGCCTACGGACGGATGTCCAGCGCTGTTTAGAAGTCGTGTTGTTTCCTTTTCGCTTAGATGTAAAGCTGATGCCAATAACAGCAGATCCTCTACCCCACGCGGTTTTCGAACGCGCCCTTCCAACCAGTTAACAATCGTTGGCTTAGGAATTGAGGATAGTTTTGAAAGTTGGCCTGAGGTATATCCAGACCGCCCTACAAACTCGCCTAATAAATCTGCAAATTGGAAAGAATCACTCATATTCCTCTTAATATAACATTTTAAAAGGGGAATCTAAAGCAAAATAACCAAATTGATACGGAATTGATACGAATATTCTCCAGAAAATACCCCTTTTTATCCCTAAACTTAGCCTATAAGCAAGGATACAGGTCAATCAGAAAGAAATTTCCCAAAACTGACATGCTTTCGAGCTTTTCGATGACCTAGAAAGGAATCAAATCACATGGCAAATTACTTACTAAGACGAACCATTCAAATGGTGCTTGTCGTTTTCATCGCCACACTTGCGATATTTTTTCTACTAAATGCGGCACCTGGCGGGCCAACTTCTGGCTTAAATCAAAATGGGGATTTAAGGACGCGCCTTGGCGAAGCCGAAATCGCCCGCCTAGAGCGCTCTCTTGGTTTAAATAAGCCGCTTGTCCTTTCCTATGCCATCTGGTTATTCGGCGAAGATTGGGTTGATGATCTAGGTAATTTATTAGGACACCCCGATTTAAACAATCAGCTGTTATTCTCTGGCACCTGGCGGGATTATCAATCACCAACTTGTGATGACGCTGGAGGCACAAACGCGAATTCAGACCCAGGGAAGCCTGCACCGTGCAACAGAGGCATTATCCGCTGGGATTGGGGTGAATCTTGGTCATTGGCCAGTGGGCAGCAAGTCACCACTGTCATCGGCAGCCGAGTTTCAAACACAGTTATCCTAATGGCTTCAGTTGCTGTTGTGTCTCTACTAATCGCAGTACCCATTGGCATAATCTCTGCTGTGCGTCAATACTCTACCCTGGATTATGCCGTAACAACCTTTAGCTTCTTTGGCATTGCAATGCCTGTCTTTTGGTTCGGGCTTCTAGTCATTATTTTCTTCGGTCTGCAATTTAGAGAATGGGGTCTCCCTTATTTTCCAACTGGGGATGTGTTTACGGTCCGTGTTTTACCGGGCAGTATTCAAGATGTGCTAGGTATCGAACCAAAAAGCTTTATGGACCGCATCATTCACCTCGTCTTGCCGGTCTCCGTTTTGACACTCCTTTATCTGGCCACTTGGAGTCGGTTTATGCGTGGCTCAATGCTTGAAGTGCTGCGTCTCGATTATGTCCGAACTGCCCGGTCAAAAGGGGTGCGCGAGATTGTTGTTATCGTCAAACACGCCGCTCGAAATGCACTTATTCCTCTGGTTACGATTGTGGTTTTCCAAATCCCGCAGATTTTTGGTGGGGCAATCGTCACAGAAACTATCTTTAATTACCCCGGTATGGGTCGACTCTTCTTTGACGCGCTCCAGTTTAATGATTGGCCAATCGTTATGGCCTTGCTCTTTATTACAGCCATTCTAGTTGTTATTGCGACGCTAATTGGGGATGTGCTTTATACCATTATTGACCCACGCATTCGTTTTGAATAAAAGGTTGGAGGCTCCAAATGACCGTTACTCAAATTAACCTTGATGCGCTCCAAGAAGATGCGCAATTTACAACCAAACCTGAGTCGATGCTTAAGATTTACTGGACTCGTCTCCGGCGGCATCGGCTGGCAACGATGAGTTTATTCTTCTTAGCAGTTCTAATTTTGATTGTTGGGATTGGCCCTTTAATTATGCAAAATTTCACCTATTACAATGTTTCAAAAGGTGAATACCTAACCTACACAAGGGACACGCAAGATTTACTCTCTCGCAACGCGGCGCCTTCAAGCACGCATCCGCTGGGGACCGATGAATTGGGTCGTGACATACTGTTTCGGCTACTGGTAGCGGGTCAGCTTTCCTTGGTTATCGCCTTTTCTGTAACGATTCTATCGGAAACATTTGGTACTTTCTTAGGTGCAGTTTCAGGATATTACGGCGGTTGGGTTGATTCATTCATTCAAAGATTGGTTGAATTCATCATTATTCTACCGACACTGCCTTTACTGCTCGTCCTGTCTGCGTTTTTTAGAGATTTTAACATTGAGGCGATACCACCTGAATGGAGCCAAGCCGTTGTGCTAATTGCTATCTTAACCGGCTTAGGCTGGACGGGGTCATGCCGGTTATCACGAGGCATGGTGTTGAGTTTAAGAAATCAAGAATTTACAGAAGCTTCAAAGGCACTTGGGCTTTCAGATATAAAAATTATTACGAAACATATGATGCCCAATGCGATTCCACCCATTATTGTGAACGCAACGCTTAATTTAGGCCTCGTTATCTTAGCTGAGTCATCTCTAAGTTTCTTAGGATTTGGCATTCAACAACCCGTTGCCACTTGGGGCAACATGCTTCAAGACGTGCAAAAAGATATGTTTACTGCCCCATGGAAGGCATTAATTCCAGGCGTGATGATCTTCATCACAGTGCTCGCATTTAACTACCTTGGTGATGGACTTAGGGACGCTTTAGACCCACGGCTAAAGCTATAAACAACCAAAATGTCACTATTATGACACTTTATTGACATTTTATTGACCCTATGATAATATAAAACCATCATAATGTTCCTCCTCTCCCATAGCAAACGCAGGTTTGTTATGACCAGTGTGGTTAGGGGTTTCCACACAAAGCAGTGAACATGGTTACGCAAACAGCCTACTCGTTTGAGTAGGCTGTTTGTATTTTTATTCCTATGAACAGAATCTAGGGTCGGTTATTTTGAGGGTTTAAGCAGCCCTGTGTAAAGAAGAGCCGCCAGGCCGCCACCTATTAAGGGACCTACAATATAAACCCATACGTCTGAAAAATTGCCAGAAACGATGGCTGGGCCGAGTGTACGGGCGGGATTGAGCGAAGCACCTGTTAAAGGTCCACCCATCAAGATACTGAAGGTCAACGTTAAACCAATGGCAACAGGCGCAAGATTGCCCGCTTTACCCGATACGGCCGTGTTGAAGATCGCATTAACCAAGAAGAACGTGAGTAAGATTTCAATAATCAAACCTT
>JBCCFD010000292.1:0-10006 GCA_039029915.1 Chloroflexota bacterium | reverse complement strand
GCTACTTTAAAGTCCATATCCCCAATGTGGTCTTCGAGCCCTTGAATATCAGACAAAACTTGGAATCGTTCGCCATCTGAAATGAGGCCCATAGCAACACCTGCAACTGGACGTTTAATTGGCACACCGCCGTCCATTAAAGCGAGTGTTGAAGCACAAACACTTGCTTGGCTTGTACTCCCGTTTGATGCTAAAACTTCTGACACAACGCGGATGGCATATGGGAACTCTTCTTCTGAAGGGATAACAGGACGCAATGCATTTTCTGCTAAGGCCCCATGACCAATTTCACGTCGTTTTGGTCCCCGAAGGAACCACGTTTCACCCGTTGAAAACGGTGGGAAATTATAATGGTGCATGTAGCGGCGAGTTTCACCTGGGAAGAGCCCGTCGAGGGTTTGGGCTTCACGAGGAGTGCCAAAGGTAGCGATTGAAAGGACCTGTGTTTCACCTCGTTGGAAGAGCCCCGAACCATGAGCCCTTGGGCTTAAGCCTGTGTCTGAGCTTAGCACGCGAATGGTAGTTAAGTCACGGCCGTCTGGGCGAATCCCTTCATCAAGGATGCGGCCACGGATCGCTTTTTTGACTTCGCCACCAAAGATTTCAAAAATTGCTTTTGTGTCAGCATCTTCATCTTCTGCTACAAAGCTTTCTAGAATTTCTTCGCGCAAAACGTCAAGCGCAGCGCCTCGTTCACCCCGGTCGGTGTGAGCAGCAACGGTCGTGAGAACACGGCCGTTAATCCGTGATTTGACAGCTTCAGTCAGGTCTGCATCAATGGTAGCTAGCTCAACTTCACGCTTTTCTTTACCGACAGCTGCCCGCATTTCTTCTTGCATGTCAATCAGAGGCTGAATCGCTTCATGGCCAAACGCTAAAGCTTCAATAAGTTTTGCTTCTGGCAGTTCATTGGCGCCTGCTTCTACCATAATAATGGCGTCGCGTGATGCTGCAATGCGCAAATCTAGATCACTATTTTCCATATCTGCATTGTCGGGGTTGGCGACAAAATTGCCATCAACAATTCCGACACGCACAGCCCCAATTGGGCCTTCCCACGGAACGTCGGAGATATGGAGGGCGCAGCTAGAGGCATTAACGACCAGAATATCAAGGTTGTTCACGCCATCAGATGAGAGCGGGTTGACAATGATTTGGACTTCGTTTCGCATGCCATCGGGGAATAACGGCCGTAATGGACGATCCGTTAAGCGGGCAGTCAAAACGGCCTCAGTTGAAGGCCGACCCTCTCGCCTAAAAAAGCTGCCAGGAATTTTCCCAGCTGCGTACATTTTTTCTTCAAAATCTACGCTGAGTGGGAAAAAGTCAAGCCCTTCCCGACTACTTTTAGACATCGTGGCAGTGGCCAAAACCATTGAGCCACCAACTTGTAAGGTGACCGCACCACCAGCTAAATTAGCCAAGCGGCCAGTTGATACTTTAAATTCTTTACCGTCTACAATCGTAGAAAAGGTAGATTCATTGGAAGACATATATTCTCCATTTTGCGTTGTGCAAAATAAGTCGTTGGGGTTGGAGAAAAACTTCAAAATAGCCAAAGCTATTACTTAAATAGCCAAAGCTAAAGTTTAGCAAACTGCATATCTGTGTTGAATTGATTATTGCGGCAGCTTGTGTCAACCCATGCGCAAAACCTATCGACGGTCTTGCTTATTTTGCATCCATCGCATTGTTGACATTGGGGGGTTAAAGACTGGAGATTGGCACATACTTGTTTTCTAGTATGTCACAATATCCAAACCTTAACCCAGATGTCAAAGCCTATAAAAGAAACGAGGACGCCACAGGGCGTCCTCGTATGATTATAAAATTACCGTCGCAAGCCTAAGCGTTGCAAAATTTCGCGATATCGTTCGGGGTGATTATTGCGAAGATAGGCCAACATTCGACGACGTTTACCTACCAGTTTAAGCAAACCTCGGCGCGAACTTTGGTCGTGCTTATGCTTGTTTAAATGTTCTTGTAATTGTTTGATTCGCTTATCAAAAATGGCGATTTGCACCTCTGGAGAACCTGTGTCTCCATCATGGGCGGCAAATTGCCCAACTAATTTTGTTTTTTCTTCTGCATTCATTGGCTTTTTATAAAATCTCCTAATATTTTTAGCCTTCAAACCGTCGGTTGCCAAATAAACGACGCATCCTTAAGCCAACGCAGTATTATACTCAAAATCAAGTTTCTTTCAAGTTAAAAATAGATAAAAATGTAATCTTTTAGCAAAAATAGCTAAAGCATAACTCGAACCCTGATTAGAGATTACCTCTCTACTAGTCTCATACCGGTAAATGGCACAAATCAAATTTAAGTTAGACGGGTCAAAATTATATCTTGACAAACGATATAGCGAATGCTAATATATCGACTATCGATATATCGAATATAAATATAGCGACTGTCTTTATAAATGCTTTGTTACACAAGAAAATTCGAATTTTTCCAGAAGGGAAGTATTTGATAAACAAAGTAATAAAAAAATATGAATAAAAAGAAAATCAATAAATATCTACCATTAACAGAATCCTCGGCCTACATTCTTCTCGCCCTGACAGAGCCGTTGCACGGGTATGGGGTTATGCAGAAGGTCGCATCCCTCAGCAAAGAAACAGTCACAATTGGAGCGGGCACACTCTACACAGCTTTCTCTACTTTGGAGAAGCAGAAACTAATTGCCAAAGCAGGGCAAGAGGGGCGGCGCAAGCTTTATGTTTTAACTGAGCTTGGTCGACATGTGCTTGCAGAGCATATAAAAATTACAGCGATTCTTGTGGAAAATGCGCGATCATTGGGCATTTCAAAGGAATAAATAGGAAATAACATGAGTACAGTTCGAAAAATTCGTTGGTTTTGGTCTTGGAATGATCTGGAAGAAGAAAAGTGGTTGAGGGATATGTCGGCACAGGGTTTGCACCTTAAAGACGTTGAGAACCCTTGCTTCTACATTTTTGAACAAGGCGAGCCAACAAATTATGTGTACAAGCTCGACTATCATCTCAATAACGCTATGTTTAACAACTTGGGCTGGTTTGCCTTGGCTAAAGAAAGCAAAGCCGTCAAAGAGAATCGGAAAGAGTACCATCAGCTGTTTAGAGATGCCGGTTGGAAATATCTTGGGACAAGCAAAGGGTGGAAATATTTTCGTCAGGCAGAAGAGACAGGCAAGGTTCAAGAGTTGTATACGGACCAGGCGTCTAAAGAGAAAAAATATCGTCGCCAAATTATCTTTCAGATTCTGTTGATAATTTTAGTTTCAGTCTATACGGTGCCTACACTATTGTATGATGATGTAGGGAGCACACTAGTCTATTTCATTCTTGCCCTTTTTGTTCTCCCACTTTTGCCTCTTGGATTGCGGTGGCGAAAGCTGCGCACGTAAATCAATATTAAAATGCAAGTTAGGGCTTCCGCGAATCATTGTCCGGAAGCCCTATTTTTATTTATGGCGATAACAAAAGACTTACCCCACAATTGCGGCTGCATCTAGCACCGTTTTGCGCTCCTCAATGTAGTGGCGGAGCGCTTCTTTGATTGCGGGATCGAGTGTTGGTTGTTCATACTCTTTGAGGAGCTTCTTGTATTTGCTGTTTGCCCGTTCGTAGGCATCGACGCTACCATTGGCTAGCCAAGCTTCCCCAGAATCATAATCAAATAAGTCAGCTCGATAGAAGGCAGTTTTGTAATGGCGCATGGTGTGGCTTGTGCCGAGGTGGTGTCCACCAGGAGGGACTTCGTTGACGATGGCGTCCATGGCCCATTGATCCTCGTCCCAATTGACACCATTGAGGTAGGTGGCGTACATGCCTAACTGTTCGCAATCGAGAATAAATTTTTCGTAGCCAGCCGTTAAGCCTGCTTCCAACCAACCGGCAGCGTGAAGCACAAAGTTAGGTTGTACAAGCATCGAGGGAAACATTGACATGACGCCTTCATAAGCAGCTTGGGCATCAATAATTTTTGAGCTGGCGTAGGATCCTGCAGCACGGAAAGGGATACCGTAGTATCGGGCCAATTGGCCGCTAATGTAAAGAGCAAGCTGGCTTTCTGGTGCGCCAAACACAGGAGCACCACTTTGTAAATCAACAACTGCCTGGAAAGACCCGTAGATACAGGGGGTGCCTGCATTGACCATTTGAGCAAAAACGATACCCGCAATGGCTTCCGCATTGAGCTGCGCGACTGTCCCTAGGATGGAGACAGGCCCCATTGCCCCAGACAGGATAAATGGGGTAACGCATACGATTTGGTTGTTTTGCGCATAGCCAATAAGCAGGCTCAACATGCGGTCATCGAGACGACGGGGGCTACTGACGTTGACGATGCAGTTGAGGTAGTGCTTTTCCCTCACCGCTTCTTCGCCGTGGACAATTTTGGTCATATTGATGCTGTCCATGCCGGTTAGGCCGGTATGGTAAATGCCCATGTGGGGTTTGTCTGAGTATTGGAAGTGAGCCAGCATCGCTTCAAGGTGGCGGAAGGCAATAGGAACATCGGAGGAGACGCAGATTTCGGTGCCACTGGTGTGGATGTAGGGGTTCATTTGACTGAGCTTGAGGAAGTTGATGAGGTCTTTGTGCTGGCTGGGTCTACGGCCGTATTCTCGCTCAACCACAAACGGCGGCCCAGCCACAGGAGCAAAGCAGGCATACTTACCCCCAATTTGTACATCATGTTCAGGATTACGAGCTGACCAAGTAAATTGTTCTGGTGCTTTGGCAAGATATTCCATCACCAACTCGCGGTCAAAATAGGCGACATCATCTACTACTTTAACCCCATGCTGTTTTAAGATTTCCTGCGCCTCATCATATAAAAAAGCAATGCCTGCCTCTTCAAGAATTTGCATCGATTTATCGTGAACTTGTTGAAGCTGGTCTTCGGTCAGGAAATCATAAACGGGTACTTTTGAGAGCGGTTGGGTAATTTTTTCTATTTTTTGAACGGCCGTATCTTTCCCTTGGCCGCGACGTCGTTTTCGTTGACGCATGTAGTCTCCTGTTGGCTGTGAGCTGTTGGTTGCTAGCTTAATTTTATTTTGATGAGGTTTATTTTAGCGAAATTAAGGGGGGAATTCTTCGTACTTTTGCGCCAATGTTTTAAGCGGAGGGTGGGTTTAAGAGAAAGGAAAACGATCTGATTGAACCAATTTCTTTGCACTGCCCAAATGCCCTGGCGAGGAATTGGCTCAATCTGAAATGCTCGGTCTAGTCACATATCACTTTTGAATAGCGGGGTGATTTATCACCCCGCAAAAGGTAAATGTGCCCTCTGGACGGAGCAAACCAAAGTGATATGTAGCTAGATGATCGGTTAGTTAGATTGCAATGTGGTCCATAAAAAGCTGTAAACATCAACAGCTTCTTCAATGATTTTACCTGTTGGTTTGCCGAGACCGTGCCCGGCTTTTGTTTCAATACGGATGAGTAGCGGATTGTAGCCCGGGTCAGCGGCCTGCAGCGTAGCGGCAAACTTTTTGGCGTGCATTGGCACCACGCGATCATCGGTGTCGGCGGTGGTGATCAACAACGGTGGGTACGTGGTGCCCGTTTTGACATTGTGCAACGGAGAATATTTCATCATAAATTCAAAATGGTCTGCATTTTCCTCCGCATTACCATACTCAGAGGTCCAAAATCGTCCTGCAGTAAACTTATGATAGCGAAGCATATCGATAACAGGCACTGAGCAATGCACAGCCCCAAAAAGCTCAGGGCGTTGAAGCATACAGGCCGCAACGAGTAAGCCACCGTTGCTACCCCCTTGGATGGCGACTCTTTTTGAGGACGTGTAGTTGTGTTTGATAAGCCATTCTGTGGCACCGATAAAGTCATCAAACACATTTTGCTTGTTATCAAGCATTCCGGCTTGATGCCATGATTCTCCGTACTCTTTGCCACCCCGTAAACAGACTTGGGCATAGACGCCTCCTTTTTCAATCCACGCCAGACGCGCCGGAGAGAAGTTGGGGGTCATAGAGACGGTGAAGCCACCATACCCATAAACGATGGTTGGACTTTGGCCATTAAGCTTGAGGCCTTTTTTATGGGTTAAAAACATGGGGATTTTAGTGTCATCTTTGGAGGAAAAAAAAACTTGATGCGTCTCGTATTGCTCAATGTCTATGTTAACAGTCGGTTGAAACAAGACTGTTGTGTTTTGGGATTCAAAATCGTATTTGAGAACGGTTGGTGGGTATAAAAAGGAGACAAAATGGATAAATAGCTCTGTCTGGGTAGGCTTTCCGTGTATTTGGCTGATTGAGCCAAGGGTTGGTAGGGAAATCTCGTTAACCGCCGCTCCGTTCAAATCATAGACAGCAAGCTTATGGCTGGCATCTTCTAACCTTGTTACGACAAATTGATTGTTAGCAATGAGACAAGAAGCAATCGATTGCTTAGATTCAGGAATGAGTTCAAGCCACTGTCCTTTTTCAGGTTTTGTAATGTCTATGCCAATAATACGGCCATTATCTGCCTCTAAATCAGTTAGGAAATAAAATAGGGAGCCACTATTACCTATAAATGTGTAGCTGGCTTCCATCTCATCAATCAACTGAATGACGTTATGACCTTGCTCAAGATCGATATAGTAAATGCGATTGCGACGGTCAGTGCCTTCCCACACGTTGAGCGCGAGAAAACGGCCGTCTTCGCTGATGGTGGGATTGAATGCTAATTCAGGTCTATCTGGGCGCTCGTAAATGAGCACATCTTCGCTTTGGGGGGTGCCTAGCTTATGAAAGTAAAGTTTGTGATAGGTGCTTGGGGCTGCCTCAGGCGGTAGAGTGGCTGGATCGGGATAACGGCCGTAATAAAATCCAGTTTCATCTGGCAACCATGCTGCAGAAGAAAATCGCACCCACGCTAGCTCTTCCTGAAAGGTTTCACCCGTTTCCAAATTGCGAATATGTATAGTTTGCCAATCGCTCCCTGATTGGGCGAGATTGTAGGCGAGAAAACGGCCGTTTTTGCTGTAGGATTGCAGCGTCAGGGCAAGTGTGCCATCTTCACTAAGGCTGTTTGGATCAATGACTACCTCTTTCTCCCCATCTAAAGTGGCTTGTCGATAAAGCGTCGCTTGATTTTGCAGACCATCATTATGTGAGAGATAGTAATAATCCCCGAACTTTGCCGGTGTAGATACTTTGGGATAATCCCATAGAGAGGGTAATCGTTCCTCAAACTGTTGCCGAGCGGGTAGTTCATCGAGATAGTTTCGGGTTAATTCATTTTGTTGTTCAACCCACTTTTTACTTTCTTCACTCTCTGGGTCTTCGAGCCAGCGATATGGATCAGCTACTTTAACCCCATGATAAATATCGACAGTGTTGTCACGGCGGGATGAAGGATATTGGAATAATTTTCGACTAACTCGTTTCATGAAACGTCTCCAGATGTGGTTTCGGCAATCTCGAAATTCTACATCAATTGCTCTACAACAGCATCACACAGTATCTGACAGCCAGCGATGGCATCAGACTGCTTAATGCTCTCACTTTCATTGTGGCTAATGCCGTCTTTCGTGGGCACAAAAAGCATGACGGTTGGAACACCCATGGCTGCCATGTACACTGCATCATGCCCTGCACCAGACCAAATTAAACGTGAAGAGTAGCCTCGTTTATTAGCAAAGTGGGTCAGTCGCTGCTGCAGATGTTCGTCAAATGGCGTAGCGGGTGAGTGCCAAAGCTGGCTTAGGTGAAACTCTAATTTACGCTGACTGGCGATAGATACGGCCGTTGTTTCAAGCTGGGCTTTCATTTCTAAAAGTTTTTCATCAGAGGGGTGGCGCGTATCAATGGTTAGTCGAACCGTGCCGGGTACGACGTTTGGAGAGGCGTTAGGAATGGTGATTGTGCCAACAGTGCCCCGCCCATCAGGGGCATGCTGACGGGCAATCTGCTCAACGGCTAAGGTAAACTCTGCTGCACCCGCAAGCGCATCTTTGCGATGGGGCATGGGGGTTGGCCCTGCGTGCGATTCTTGGCCGAAAATGTCGAGCGTATACCATCGTTGCGCCTGAGCACCAGTCACGATACCAATGTCGATTGCCTCTTCTTCCAAAATGGGACCCTGCTCAATATGAAGCTCAAAAAACGAATGAACGGGATGAGGCTCAAGCAATGGGTATTGACCCGTCTTATCAGCCTTTATTGCTTCGCGAGCGGTGATGCCATCTTGATCAACTGTATTGAGCATGGTTTCAAGATCGAGCTTGCCGCTGAGCACACCAGAACCCATCATGGGTGGGGAGAAGCGTGCCCCTTCTTCATTGGCAAAATTTATGATCTGAAGCGTGCGTAACGGCCGTTTACCGCTTTCATAAATAGAGCGCGCAATTTCCAGAGCGGCTAACACACCAAGCGCGCCGTCATATTTGCCACCAGTCGGCTGGCTGTCCAAATGACTGCCAACGCGAACAAGCGGCAAAGTAGGGTCTTGACCACGCATCGTAGCAAAAATATTGCCAATCGCGTCCCTCGAAATCGACATATTTAGCTCTTCGCACTGCTCAATAAATAAATCCCGCCCGACATAGTCTAGGTCTGAAAATGCCAAACGTTTGACCCCACCTCTTGCAGTTGCCCCAATTTTTGCCATCTCATAAATAGACTCCCAAAAACGCGTCCCATTGATTTGAACCATTTCAGTTTGTGACATGTAAATTCCTTATTCTTTTCGTTAACCTAGAATTTTAGGCTGAAGCATACATCGCCCCATGCAATCCCGAAAGCTATTATCTTACCAGCTTGATTACTTAACTATCCTTTTAAGTTTCTCGATTTATAAATTAGATAATGGGTTGCCAACCATAAAAGCAGTCGTTATTGCGCCACAATGACCTATTGAGCAATTCATAACTAGAAACGTATTGGATTTGGTAAATGGAAAGACATAGCGTGTATGAGCAGTTGGCTTATCTTCTCCATTTCCTAGGTAATAGTAATAATTTTGGGCAGTTTTTTCTCACAGCTGTTGTTGCTGTTTACCTAAAATATACTGGATGTATAAATGCAAAATGTATCGATTGCGAAGCAATGGTTCTATCGCTTCAAACCACTAATCCCTCGTCGCACACAGCTTTGGCTACGCCGCAAAAGAGCAAATAGAATACGAAATCGCGTTAAATTTAGCTGGCCTATTCTTCATCTAGAGGTTCATAAACCTCATCAATGGCAGGGCTGGCCTCAAGGGAAACAATTTTCAGTCGTTTTGTCTCACGATGTAGAGTGGGCCACCGGTAGAGACCGAGTTGAGGCCATTTTTAATGCAGAACAAGAGCTAGGGTTTCGATCTTGTTTCAATTTTGTGCCAGAGCGATATAACACCTCACAAGCGCTTATTACTAAACTACAAGCGCATAATTTTGAAGTGGGGGTTCATGGTTTAAAACATGATGGCAAGCTCTATCGTAACCATGAAATTTTTACACAACGCGTTCCCAAGATAAATGCTTATCTGCAAAAATGGAATGCGCACGGGGTGCATACTCCAGCTAGACATCATCAACTTGATTGGAATCATGCTTGGGATGTCTCTTATGTTTCATCAACATTTGATACCGATCCTTTTGAACCTCAATCTGATGGTGTCAAAACACTATTTCCATTTTGTGTCGCTGATCCCAATTCAAATTCCACCTATATCGAATTACCTTACACTTTGCCCCAAGATCACTGCCTATATGTCATTTTGCAAGAAAGAACAATTGACATTTGGAAGAAGAAGTTGGATTGGATTGCACAGCATGGCGGTATGGCTTTTGTGATTACACATCCTGATTACATGAACATTGGCGAGCAGCCTACTGGGTTAGAAGAGTATCCCATTGATTTATACAAAGAATTGTTAAATTACATTAAGACCAAACATGCAGGGGCTTATTGGCAGGCGTTGCCGCATGAAGTGGCTGATTTTTGGCGAAAGTCAAACGTTCAAACCCAATTTGATCATATTGGTCAATAATGCGTAAGTAATTTTCAAATTGCTAT
>JBCCFD010000291.1:0-10031 GCA_039029915.1 Chloroflexota bacterium | reverse complement strand
CCAACCAACAGAAACTGAAAATTTAGCCAACTTAGCAATCGAGCCAACCATTGAACTAGAAAATATTAGCACGAGTCAGACCGAAACTCCGGAGCCACTACAAGACCCAAGCCCAACTGTTGAACCGACCCTCACAAACACACCGACGAGCACCCCGACTGCTACTCAGACAGCCACACCTACTCCAACACCAACATCTACCGTTACCCCGCTTTTCTACCCCAACTCTATCGTCAGAGAGAATGACAATATGCCAATGATTTTGATTCCTAGTGGAACATTCCTCATGGGGTCAATTGAAGGTGAGTTTTTATCAAATTTTGATGAATATCCTCAACGAGAGGTCACAATGGGGCAATTCTACATCGATCAGTTTGAGGTTTCGGTGGAACAATATGCATCATTTTTAAATCGGATCGGAACCTATGATAATGGGTGTGATTTCTTCGATTGTGCATTGCCGCGTGAACTTGCTGGTTACACTGCTTATTTAACGGAGCAAGATTTAGGGGATGGAACACTTCAATACCTAGCCCTGTCTGGATTCGCATCTTATCCTATGAACCACGTTAGCTGGTACGGGGCAAGCACTTACTGCCAAGCCATGGGAGCCAGATTACCCACGGAAGCAGAATGGGAATATGCGGCGAGGGGTGTCGACGGCCGTTTATATCCATGGGGCAATGAAACTCCTAATGAAGAGCTAGCCACATTCAATAGCTCAAGCTACGATAACCTAAAACCCGTAGACGCTTTGCCAGATGGAGCAAGTCCATTTGGTATATTCAATATGGCGGGAAGTCTTTGGGAATGGACCGCTGATTGGTATGATGAAACCTATTATCAATCAGCACCTAACGAAAATCCCCTTGGTCCCGAAACCGGCTTAACCAAAGTCATGCGGGGTGGTGGATGGCCGTTCAACAACCAAGCAGAAAGACTCCGCACGGCAAATCGAAATTCACTCACGCCTGACTTCCTCAGCTCAACCGTTGGCTTTCGGTGTGCTCGCACCCCTTAAAAAACAAAGACCGGACTCATTGACTACAATAAACATTGTCATATACACCTAGGTTAGTTTAAAATTTCTAAAACTTTAAGAAAATGAGCCGTTTAGATGGTCGGGAGTCACTAGTTTGACAAGCACTCGTAGGCCAAGCGCCTACTCATTTAACGAAAAAATCGGTCATTTCTTAAACTTCCAAAGGAAAGAAAAGGAAAAAGGTTAATTTATGTCTGAAAGCACACTGCCCATAAGTGAAGACCTCTTAAATATTTTGAGATGCCCGCTGGCAATTCAAGAAAACAAAGGACAAGAGGATCCCGGAAAATTAGAACTTGTTCATAATAGCTGGTTAGTTTGTCATGAAAACAATATGAAATACCCCATTCGTGATGGAATTCCTGTTATGCTTATTGATGAAGGGAAAAAGTGGAAAAATACATCAATCGATACCCTTCCTGTTCCACCACCCTCTCAATAAACAGCAACATTTGAATTATTGTTATCAACTCCATGGATAACCGTACAAACGTTTGGGATTATTTATGAAAAAGATCCTTCAAATTGAAGATAATAAAGCAAATCAAATATTGGTAGAAAGAATCCTGTCTCAATTCAACTATGAGTTAATGCATGCGCCCGATGGAGAGACCGGTGTTCAATTATCTATCGATGAAAAACCTGACCTGATATTAGTGGATATGGGATTACCTGATGTGGATGGGCAAACTGTCGTAACGATGCTCAAACAAATCCCTGATTTATCTCATGTTCCTATTGTGGCAATAACGGCTTGGCCGGAAGACAAAGCAGTTGAAATTGCTCAAAGATATGGTTGTGATGGTTGTATCGTCAAACCAATTGATGTGAAAACATTTCCATCTCAAATAGAGCAATACTTAGCCTAATAGATTGACGAAAGACAAAGATACAACCTTATGGAATTGGTAACTGCAAACAAGTTCAGCTTGGAACAGCTGACTCACGCTTATAATCAAACACGCATTGACTATGTTGTTCCCATGCCGATGAATGTTTCCCGCCTCCGCGAATATACACGTATCTATAATATCGATATGGGGTGTTCGTGGATCGCCAAAAATGGTGATGTTTTATATGGTTTAGGCATGCTGGGTGTTCGGCCTAATCGGGCTTGGATTACAAGGTTAGGTGTCTTGCCAAATGGCCGCAGAAAAGGTACGGGCCACTGCATTATGGAAGCGTTACTCGATACAGCCAAACAGCAAAAACTTAATGCCGTCTGGCTCGAAGTTATTAAAGGCAATGCTCCCGCTCATAAGCTATTCTCTAAATTAGGCTTTATTGAAACCAGAGATTTGATTGTAGCGCGACGCCCACCTCAAGCGAATGAGAAAAACATTGGCTTCAATGATAACATTCGTCAGGTTACAACACTCAGTCATGAAGAAGCCTTAATTTTACTCTCCCACAGAAAAAATCGTCCAAACTGGCTTAACGAAACTGAATCGTTTCATAATGTCAAAAATTTATCTGGGCTGCTCATCGAGCTAAAAAACGGAGGGCGAGGCTGGGTCACTTATCACGCAGGTTTATTACAATTAACCAGAATCATCGTTGAAGTCATTTCAGGCGATCCAATTGAGGTCTCATCGGCGCTGCTCAGTGTGTTACACGACCGTCATAAACGCCAAGATGCAATCACTGAAAACTTATTTGACGATGAAGTTTGGGAAGGGTTTCAAAAGGTAGGCTATTTTGAATCGTTCCGTCGCATTGAAATGATAAACGAGATTTAGTTGTGTCAATAACTACCTTAATTCCATCTGAAATAGAAAAAGCAGCCCGCCGATTAAACGGTATCGTAAACAAAACCCCCGTCATGCAGTCACGCACCTTGAATACACAGTGCAACGCTCAAATTTTTATAAAATGTGAAAATTATCAGCGAGTTGGGGCATTTAAGTTCCGCGGTGCCTACAACGTGCTCAGCCAGCTTAGCGAACCTCAAAAGCAGGCGGGCGTTGTCACGCACTCAAGCGGCAATCATGCCCAAGGCATTGCCCTAGCAGGAAAACTTCTAGGAATTCAAACAACGATTGTCATGCCAGACAATGCGCCTGCGGTCAAAAAAGAAGCAACGGCCGATTATGGCGCCAATATTGTTCTTTGCCCCGGCGCAGAAAGGGAAGCCGTCACCCAAGCCTTGGTGGAAAAAGACGAGTTTACTTTTGTACACTCCTACGACGATGACAATTTAATTGCAGGGCAGGGCACGGCCGCATTTGAGCTCCTCCAAGAAGTGGGAGAACTGGACTATCTATTTGCTCCTGTGGGCGGTGGGGGTCTAATCAGTGGTACAGCATTAGCGGCCGCCCATATTTACCCTAACTGCCAAGTTATTGGTGTTGAACCAGCGAATGCGGCTGATGCCAATCAATCTTGGCGTGAAAATCAAATTATCACCTTTCCTGATATTCCAAACACGATTGCTGATGGGTTACGCGTACGGTACATTGGTCAACGGAACCTCGAAATCATGCGTTGCTACCTAGCCGACATGATGACCACAACTGAAGAAGAAATTATCGAGACGTTAAAGTTCGTTTGGTCTCGGATGAAAATAGTGATTGAACCCAGTGCCGCAGTGCCCCTAGCCCCCATTTTTTCTGGCAATTTTAAACCGAAGGGAAAGCGTGTAGGCGTTATTTTTAGCGGTGGAAACGTTGATTTTGGAATGATGGAACAATTTTTTAAGGCATAACGGTTTTAGCGGCAATGTTACAGGGTCAACCAGCATCTAACAATATGCCGGTTGACCCTGTAACATTGCGCATCACGTCCGCAAATAAGATGCTCCATTTACGTCCACAACACAACCCGTCATAAATTCAGCCCCTTCAGAAGCGAGAAAAACGGCCGTATAAGCCACCTCTTCTGGTTTTGCGACTCGCTTAAGGGGCGATTCATTCTTGAGAAACTCACCACGCGGGCTATCTAAAATCTCTTGCGCCATATCAGTTTCCACAAATCCTGGAGCAACAACAGCCACGAACACATTGTGAGGTGCTAAATGCTTTGCTAATGATTGGCTCATGGCGTTTAGCGCCGCTTTACTAGCTCCATAAGCAGGTGAGGTTGGCTCACCCCGAAACGCACCGCGCGAAGAGATATTGACGATACGGCCGTATCCTTGTTCAATCATGTGGCGGCCAGCACAGTAGCTGACATTAGCAGAACCAAGCAAATTAATGCCAATAATTTTTTCCCATTGAGCTTGCCATGTTTCATAATCTACCTCAGCCAGTGGGTGGTCTTCATAGATAGCGGCATTATTAACCAAGATATCAATTCGACCTAAAACAGAAACTGCATCATCAACAAACCGCTTTACAGCCTCAGGCTCACCAATATTGCCCTGCACAATGCAGTGCCCATCTCCGGCTAATAAGCCAATTGTCTCTTCAGCCGCTTGACGATTGCTATTAAAATGCACGGCCACTTTTGCACCCCGCTTAGCAAACTGAACGGCCGTTTCTCGCCCAATACCACGAGATGCACCAGTTATTAAAACCGTTTTATTTGTAAAATCCATCGTTTTTCCTTCGTTTTTATGTGAACGGAAAGCGTTGCTAAAAATCAATTCAAACAACTTCTTTCCATTTACCAATGAACTTCTTGATCACTGATATCAGACGAGTATAAACGGCTCGCTATAAATCAGCACATCTATTTGACTAAACATAAAATTCACCGTAACATGTCACCTAAACAGCAACGAGAAGCGCATAACATAAAGAGAAAAGAGAATCAGTTAGGGCTTAATCAAGTCTTAAGCTAGACCAATCGCTTACAGTCCACAGCAAAAAACAAGGAGTTCTCCGTGACAGAATTCAAATTTGAAGTTTGGCCCACAGAGTTTCGTTCAATTAATCAATACTTCGCTGCAAATCCGACCTATTACGGTCAGTTCGGCCTGCCGGGACATGAGGGTTTAGATATTATGGCCCCGATGAGCAGTCGGATTTTTGCCGTTGCACCCGGTCAGGTGACTCGCGTGCGTACCAACCCCTCGGGTCATAACTATGGCATCCACGTCCAAATCAATCACATTGAAGGGTATCAAACGATTTATGCCCATATGAAAGAGGCACACGTTCGGGTTGGCCAGACGGTTCGAGCGGGGCAGGTTTTAGGATTGGCAAATGACACGGGGAACAGCTTTGGCTCTCATTTACATTTGACGCTAAAAAAGCAAAACGCCCAATACAAGGATTGGCCTCACAATATTTTCGATCCAACACCATTTTTACTGCCGCTTCTTGGCATCGTGCGACCAACAGGACCATACACCGAAGGTTGGGCCTTTACCAGCGGGATCACCATCATTGGGGAATTAGCACAGGTTGCTTCGGAAGGGATCAATCTAAGGGCAACACCAAGCATTTACGGCCGTTTAATTGACCTCGTCCCCGGCGGTACGATCATGATCTTGAATGGAAACGCTCGCGGTCAATATACACCGGTCCTTGTGCCTACGGTCTCCTTACCCAATACACCTGACCCCGATCCAGACCCACCTAGCCCTCCGCCACCTCCCATTGATAACACGGCCGTAAACGGCTGGGGCTACTCGCCTTACCTGCAGCGCAATGGAGAAACGGCCGTTGTTGGACGCTACGGCATCAATCTTCGCGCCAAAGCCGACCGCAATAGCCAAAACATCGGTTTAGTCTCCGGCGGCAGTTCGGTCACCATAATGGGTGAACAAGTCGGCCAATATTTGCCGGTACGCGTCAGAAGACAAGATTTTTCTGGCCCAATCAATATTCCGGATGACGTTGTTCTGCCACCGGATGACAGTGAACCACCCACAAACACACAGTTAGGATGGGCATTTACGAGCAATTTATCAATTAGCGGCTTAACCGTGACCTCCGGTCGGTTTGGCACGAACCTACGCGCTCAGCCCAACCGAAACGGGGCTGTCGTCGCTCTATTCCAAGAAGGCAGCACGGGTTCAGTGGCCGGCCAAAATCGAGGCAGCTACACGCCCGTTCGCGTTGATCGCTCCAAATTAGCCAATATTGCCAATCCTGCGCCCAGCGTAGAAATGCCCGACCCACTACCCGGTGATACACCACCACCCATTGTTGAGCCAGTTCACGACACAACGCCAGGCTGGGCATTTAAAGCAGCAACAACGGTTGAAGGTAGCACCGCTTTTGCAGGGCAATATGGCATCAATCTGCGGACAGCACCAAGGCGCAACGCAGACAACATTGGCTTTATTCCGGCCAATCAGCCAATGATTATTACGGGGCCAGAACAGGGCGAATACCTCCCCGTTCGCGTTGACGACGATATTCTTGAAAAACCATTCGATCCCAACGCTCCCGGTGCATCATCTCCCATACGCACCATTAATCCACCAGTCAATAATCCTGAACCGGAACCGTTAGGGCACGCTAAAATTGGGCTTCACGCCTCAGCGGACCCTGGCATCTCCAACAAGGAGATTGAAGAGTTCAAAAAGATGAGACCGGGCATGATAAAAGTGCTATCGTTTCATGATCCTGACGCCGTCAAAAAATTGTCTGAAAATCACCCGAACGCCAGCTGGGTGATTCGAGCTTTCTTAGAATTTCGGTCAAATAGCGGCATACGCAACATTGGCCCTGCCCAATTTGTGAATGACACTATCAATGATGTTCGCCGCACTTTAGATATGATTGGACCCGGAAAAAATGTCGCGGTTGAACTGCACAATGAACCAAACTTAGTTCCTGAGGGTCTCACCGGCCCGTGGCAAGATGGCTCCACCTTTGCGGATTGGTGGCTTGATGTTCTCAATCGGTATCGACAGGCAATTCCAAATGTGCGCTACATCTACCCCGGTTTATCACCCGGGTCTGATGTGAGCGGTATTAAGCAAGACCACATCCGCTTTATCGAGGCCAGCCGGCGAGCAGTTGAGGCGGCAGATGGGTTAGGGATTCACACTTATTGGTCAAACGTATACCCAATGTCTAAAGCAATTGATGTCCTAGACGATTACATCAGTCGTTTCCGCTACAAGCCGATCTGGATTACTGAAGCCAGCAATAACAAAGCGGGCACTTCCACCTTCCGCAAAGCGCAGCAATATCTTGACTTTTGGCAAGAAATCCAAAAACGACCCACGGTTCAAGGTGTAACCTACTTTGTGGCTTCTGCATCTAACCCTGATTTTGCAGAAGAGGTTTGGGTTGGCCGAGGGATTGCGGCTCGAGTAGGCAGACGGTAGATAGTTGATTAAGAGATTAGGGTATTTAAGATCCACTAATTCTTTCTGTCAAGACTTATCGTGATTGAACCAACGCTATTAGAATTCGCTAACTATAATCAGTGGGCTAACCAACAGCTTCTCATCATCTGCGCCCCGCTCAATGAGGCGTTGCTTACGGCCATTATTCCGGGTTCAGTGGGATCGATCACAGCTACTTTTGGGCACATCTTGCGAGCAGAATTAGGTTTTTTAGAACGTATAAACGGCCGTTTTCCGAATCCTGATTTTGACTGGAACGAGAACCCAACCCTGACACAAATGGCCGCGTATTCAACCCAATTGAGCGCGGCATTTCTATCGACATTAAAGCAAGTATCGTCAACACAAAATGTTCATGAAGAAAATGAGGTGTGGCTGTTTAACTATCAGGCACGACTTGTTTTTATGTCGCTTATCTATCACGGTATTTCACATCGAACGGACATAACAACTTTTCTAACCAGTCAGGGGATAGACCTACCTGAGCTAGATGTTTGGGGGTATGAAGAGGCTTTTCCAGATCGGTTTAATGCAAAACTAATTCGGAAAGGGGAATAATTGTAAGCTGCATCTAGGCAGGGTTTTAAATCAGCATCGTTATGAGTTTTGACCCGCTATGACAACCACATACTCTCCGCGTGGTTCGTTTTCTTTGAAGACGGCTATCAAATCAGATAAAGCACCTCGTTGAACGGATTCGTACATTTTGGTAAGTTCGTTGCAAACGGCCGTTTCTCGGTCCCCAAGCACCTCCAGCGCATCCTCTAAAAAAGCCACCAGTCGATAAGGGCTTTCATAAAAAACCAGCGTATGGGGTGACGCGGCATCAATCCCAATAAAACGTTTACGCTTACCTGATTTGCGCGGTGGAAAGCCACGAAAAATGAAGGCATGGGCCGGCAAACCAGATAGAACAACAGCCATCGCAACGGCCGTTGCCCCCGGAATCATGGTCACTTCAATGTTGTGATCGATGGCTTTACGAACGGCCGTATATCCCGGATCAGAAATGCCCGGCGTCCCCGCATCCGACACAATCGCCACAGATTGGCCTTCTTCTAATAATCGAATAATTTTGTCACTTACTTGCTGCTCGTTGTGTTCATGAAACGAGATTTGGCGCGTTTTAATCTCAAAATGGTGCAAAAGTCGCCCTGTTTTACGCGTATCTTCGCTAGCGATTAAATCAACCGTGCGCAGCGTTTCCAGCGCCCGTAGGGTCATATCCTGTAAGTTACCAATGGGAGTTGCAACAAGATAAAGCATGGGCCTGTTCAGTTCTCCAACTCACTTAACACCAGCGCAGAGGCAACAATTGCGGCTGTTTCGGTGCGTAATATTCGGGGGCCGAGGGTGATAATTTGAGCGTTTTGAGCTTTGGCTAGCTCTACTTCTTGCTCTGTCCAGCCGCCCTCCGGCCCAATGAGAACAGCCACGTTCTGAATTTCCGCTCTTTCTGCGACGGCCGTTTTTAATGAGACGCACCCATCCCCTTCCCACATCATCAGCACCGCATCGTAGCGAGGCAGCTGGTTTAGCATCGTCTTGAAATTTACGGCCGTTTCCAGCTTGGGAATCTTGCCTCGCTGAGATTGCTCTGCTGCTTCAGCCAAAATAGTGGCCCACCGCTTGCGCTTGTTTTCCTTCATTTCAGTAGACTGCACCAGCGTTCTCTTAGTGACTATGGGAACAAATCGTGAAACACCTAACTCGGTGCATTTTTGCAAAACCAGCTCAAATTTATCCCGCTTGAGAAAGCTTTGGTAAAGCGTTAGCTCAATGGTAGGTTCACCAATAGCGAGCTGATGGCTCTCAATCTTGCCAATGACATTTTCACGGGTAACGGCCGTTAATACCACCTTATACATCATGCCCGCATTGTCTAAAACCAGCACCTTATTTCCGACTAGCATGCGTAAAACAACGCGGATTTGATGGGCCTGCTCAGGTGGAAAAACCACATCTTCAGGAGCAATATAGTCGGGCGAGATAAAGAAACGATGCACTAAGCTAACCCTTTATGCACACAGCAAACCAATTCCCCATCAAATAACAATTCGATGACTGGCCAATCGTGTCCGTCAACCAGCTTTGTCATAAAGTCCCGATATCGATCGGTTAGGTTTCTGCCGCCGTGTGTGCTGACGGTTGGGAATGACAAAACGAGCCATTCAGCTTTTATGCTCTCTAATAACAGCCGTTCTTGGCCCGGATAGTTACGCGCAAAGCGGGGCATCTCTTTGAGGAAAAGCGCTACATCCGCCGATTCGACGATAGGTTCTAGGGCGACATCCTGCACTTTGGCCAGGGGCGCTAGCCCCTGAAGGGAAAAGTAGTGATTGATGAATTCAATGCGCGGTTCGTGAATATCATACGCATAAATTTGAGTGGTTATTGGCAAATCCATCCACAAAAACGCGAGGGGATTAAGCGCACAGGCGATGTCCATTAACACCTTTGGTTGACCTGTCACCTCCCAGATTCTTGTAAAGAAATCGCCCATTATTGGCACGCGCTCTCGATTAGAAAGATGGTCGTTGAGAATAGCTAAGCACAAATCTTCAATCGCTTCGGCATCACCCGTTTTAAACGTGGCGTCTAACGCCACGGCCATCGTCTCATAATCGGGATCACCTAAATAAGGTGCCATAATACTGTGGAGCAGTTTGCGAACTGCTTTGATAGCGGCTTTTGGTTTTTTATTCTGCTTAAGCGCAGTGATTGCCAAGTCCCGAATGGTCT
>JBCCFD010000290.1:0-10036 GCA_039029915.1 Chloroflexota bacterium | reverse complement strand
GAAGTATTGTTCAATGACCTCAATGTCGATGCTTACTTCCTTGAATATGACGATGAGCGGTCAGGTGATTTTGCCCCACTTCGCTTTGTGCCAAAAAATAAAATTGTTGTGTTGGGCATTATTTCCACCAAATTGAGTGAAATGGAGACTGTGCCTGAATTAGCAAAACGAATTGACGAGGCGGCTCAATATATACCGCTTAGCCAGCTTTGTGTGAGTCCGCAGTGCGGGTTTGCTAGCACCGTTCATGGCAACGAAATTCCTCACGATCGGCAGTGGGAAAAACTTGAACTCGTGGTAAACACGGCGAGGGCCGTTTGGGGACTTTAAAAAATCACGCGGTATTCACCGCTTTTTGTTTTTACCACAACATATATTACAATAATTGGACGGTCGTCAATTTTTTGCGGAAATATTCTAACGATCTATCTTCTATCATCAGAGTTTCAGGGCATATCAGGCAGATAACTTTAGAATTCAGTTGATTTACCGCAAAGCAATTTGGTATTTTTTGCAAAATACCTGTATCTAAATTTTAGATACAGTAAAATTAGGTGGATTTTACAGACAGTTTTTACAGACAGAAGGAAAGGAGATTAACATGTTTAAATATTCAAGATCTGCATTTTGGCTATTGCTCGTTGCCTTTGCAATAGGGCTGGCTGCCTGTGGTGGAGGCAGTGATTCATCTGAAACCATCAAGATTGGGCAGTTGAGTGACCTCACCAGCACCTTCACCCCTTGGGGTGTCCAAGTGCGAGACGGGATGGCGCTCGCCGCTCAAGAAATTAATGATGCTGGCGGTGTAGACGGCCGTATGATCGAAATTATCGTCCAAGATTCAGAAAACGATGGCGACATCGGGGTTGACCGTTTTGAAAGACTTGCAGAAGATGGCGTTGTCGCTGTTGGGGGCACCATTTCCAGTGGTGTAGGAGCACCCGTTGCCGCCACAGCTGAAGAGTTAGAAATTCCCTACTTCTTAGTTAAATCAGGTACCGAAGCCGTTTTTACCCGTGACAGTCGCTACACCTTCCGCACCTGTATCCCATCCGCACCTATGGTAGCCGAACCTGTACTTCAATACTCGCAAGAACAAGGCTTCACTAAGGTAGGCGCCATTGTGGCTGACTATCCTTGGGGACAAGCGTTCAAAGCGGCCATGGAAAATTCATTTGAAGGCTCAGGCATCGACTATACAATCGAAGTTGCACCAGTTCCGCCCAACACCGACTTCACCCCCTTTGTTCGCGCCATGTCTGAATTTGAAGCCGAAATGATTGTAGCAACCGGTCATCCTCCCGGAAACGGTTCAATTGTCACGCTTTCAGCTGACCTGCATGATGTTCCAGTTACCGGAGCATGGACACCAACAGACCTTATCGTTGGAAATTTGCAAGAGCTAGCGCTTAGCCGATACAGTGACTTCTCATGTGCGGACTACTTCAGCGACGACTACGCAGAATTAGCCCGTCGTTATCTTGAATTTTCTGACAATCAATTCATGTCCGATGACGCTGTCGCCGGTTATGCTATCGTTCAGATGGTTGCTCAAGCGGTTGCCGAGGTTGGCGACGACCCAACGGCCGTTGCTGAATACATGCACGACAATGAATTTGATATGCCCGGCATGGCCCACACGCTAAGCTGGACCGAGTGGGGTGAATTTGCCGCCGCTCAGCCGCTCTTTGTGATTGTCAGTGAAGGGCCAGCCCCCGAGGGCGTTAATGAAGCTGGTGATTGGTGGTTTGAACTATTAACCCAATCCGACCCACTGGAACCATACGTTCCTCAACAATAGCAATTAATGTGTTGTTGAGCTTAACATTGACGTAAACAGAAAAGTCATCAAATAGATATTGGACCATCTCAAAATAGAACGCTGAAGACACAGATGACGCAGATTATGTGAAAACCAAAAAACATCTAGAAAAAGAAAACGGTGTATTTTGGTTTTCACTTACATAGCAGCTAGAAAAATCAGCGAAATCAGTGAAATCAGCGTTCTATTTTTGTAACCTTCTCCTTTAATCGAGAAACTCTGTTTGCCAGCAACTTTTCATTGTCACCACGACACGATCATTCTAAAATTACCCAATGGCACTATTACAACTCCAACACGTCGAGAAACATTTTGGCGGTCTAGCCGCGGTTGGGGGCGTCTCAATGGAGGCCCGCCAAGGCGAGATTCTGGCCATCGTCGGCCCAAACGGGGCAGGCAAAAGTACACTTCTTAAGCTCGTTATCGGTCTGCACAAGGCTTCATCCGGCACTGTCACCTTTGATGGGCAAAATATTACGAATCTACCAGCCCACCGCATTCGCCAAATGGGCATTGCAATGGCACAGCAAACCCCTCAGCACTTTTCCTCCATGACCGTTATGGACAACGTGGTGGTGGGCGCGATGTTTGGCACACCAACTGGTTACAAAAACGATAAAAAGGCATTTGAGCTGGCCGGTGTTGCCCTCGAAGCAGTTGGTTTAGCCGATCGCCGCCATGATTTAGTGAGCAATTTAACGCTTCAGCAGCAGCGGTTTCTCCAAATTGCGCGATCAATTGCGGGTCAACCCCGCATTTTGGCACTCGATGAAGTGATGGCGGGGCTAACCGACGGAGAGCTTGAAGCATCCATTGAAATTGTGCGCAATATTCGAGATCAGTTCAATCTAACGATTATATGGGTTGAGCACGTGATGAAAGCAGTGCGCAGTTTAGCCGAGCGAACGGTCGTGCTTAACTTTGGCACGGTGTTAACTCAAGGATTGCCGAATGAAGTCTTAAACCACCCTGACGTCATTGAAGCGTATTTGGGCAAGGAGAGCCACCATGCTTGAGGTCAAGAATCTATCTGCCGGATATAGTGGCAACAATGTAGTTCACGACGCTTCATTCAATATTGAAGCTGGCGAAGTGGTGATGATTATTGGCTCTAACGGTGCAGGAAAGACAACACTGTTTAAAGCAGTGTCAGGCTTACTTTCTGCGTCAAAAGGGCAAGTTCACTTTGACGGTCGAGATATTAGCCAACTGCCCGCTGAAGAGGTTTCAAGATTAGGCATGAGCTTTGTCCCCGCCGAGCGGCATCTTTTTCCGCGCATGACAGTGCGAGAAAATCTGGTCTTGGGAGCGTACCCACACCGCCCGGATGCCGATACATTAGCCAGCGTCCTGGCGCTGTTTCCACGGCTGGAAGAGCGTTTGACCCAACACGCTGGCACAATGAGCGGTGGCGAACAACAAATGCTGGCTGTTGGGCGGGCTTTGATGTCAAAACCACGCCTGCTTGTTCTCGATGAGCCGAGTACCGGATTAGCGCCTCTTTTGGCACAGGCAGCTTACGAAGCATTGCGCGTTTTGCAACAGCAGGGCATGACGATTTTGGTGGCTGAACAGCAGGTACCGTTGGCGATGTCGATTAGTGATCGAGGATATGTGCTGGAAAACGGCCTTATTTCTCTGCAGGGCACCACAAAAGAACTGGCAGCGAATCCCGGCATTCGCTCCGCATACCTGGGGGTTTCATGATTGCAAACATCCTTGATGGCCTTGTCTTTGGGCTTCAACTGGGCTTGCTCGCCACGGGGCTAACCCTCGTTTACGGACTCGGCGGCATCCTTAATATGGCTTATGGTCAGATTGCCGTTATTGCAGCACTGGTCGTTGCCTTTTCAATCGAGGCTGGGGTGCCGCTCCTGCTAGCAATTGTCATTGGTCTGCTGGCCGGCGGCTTGGTCGGGCTCATTCTAGACCAAACCATACTGCGTCCCGTTTATCGGTTACATGAAGAGCCTCGCGTGTTGCTCAGCCTTTTGCTCACGCTAGGACTCTCCTTTGTCATTGAAGGATTTTTAATATGGCAGTTCCCCCTCGATGCACTGTCCATACGGATTCCGGGAGGCACTATCGACATTCTGGGGGTGCCCATGCGCACCGGCAGTCTATTGGCTTCTGGCATCACGCTCGTCACCTTTGCGGCCCTTTTCCTCTTTTTCAGGTACACCTCGCTCGGGATGGCAGTGCGCTCGGTCATTGAGAACGAAGAAGGCGCCCGCCTAGTAGGTGTCCGACCCAATCAAATGCTGCGCCTAATTTTGTTTTTGAGCGGTGTCTTAGCCGGATTGGTGGCCGTGACCCGTTCAATGGTGACACCCGTTGACACCCATGCGGGCTTATCCATCACCGTTTTTGCCCTCATTGTGACTGTGGTTGGTGGGCTAGGCAGTGTGGCTGGCGCGTTTTTAGCGGGCATCATCTTAGGCATCATTAATGTGGTGGCCGCCGATTTTATTGGCTCATACATTTCACTGATTATGCTTTTGGTGGCAGCGGCCCTGACCATCTTGATTCGTCCCGCTGGACTATTGGGGGTACCAGAATGAGTGAGACCTCTGTTTCAATATCAACACCAGCAGAAGACCAGCCGCTTTCATCGCTGCTCATCCCCATCGGCATCATTGGGGCACTCCTGGCTTTAGTACCGCTTTGGCTTGGTGGTTCGCGCGTAATGATGGGCGTTTCCATTTTGGGACTAGCGTTTGCTTGCTATGTGATTGCCTTCAACATTATTTTTGGCAGTACGGGACAGCTTTTTCTGTGCGTTGGCGCCTTGGCCGGCATTGGTGGCTACGGTGGTGCCATTTTAGCAGATAACTTTGGCTTACCGATGGTGGTTAGCATCATTTTGGCAACGTTAATGGCCACAGCCGTCGGTGGCTTGCTGAGCTATGTATCAGTACGCCGTTCGCTGGGCGTTATCTTTACAGGCATTGTGACGTTAATTTTTGCCCTATCATTTGAAACCCTTCTGCTTGGCTTAGGGGAATGGACGGGGGGAGATAACGGCCGTTTAGTGGCGACAGGCCGTGACACCTTCCTACGCGACCAAATTCCACCTTACTATGTCATGCTTTTTCTTGTGCTACTGTTTTTGCTCATTCACGGCTTGCTCCAGCGTTCATACATCGGCTGGGCGTTTAAGGCCTTGCGCGACAATGAGGTCGCCGCAGAGCTAACGGGAATTGATGTGGCTAAATATCGAGTGTATGCCGCCCTAATTGGCTCCGCCATGCTTGGCTTAGCTGGCTCCGTTTACGTCTTCACCGAAGGACGCATGAGCCCAACGACGTTTGGCTTTGGAGATGTGGATGTCGTGGTCCTAGTCATGCTGGCTTTTGGCAGCATTGGGAATGTGTTTGGTCCAATTATTGGGGCAGTTGCTTTTACCATTGTAGACGAAATTTTGATTGAGTTTGGTCAACTTCGCACAATCGCCTACGGTTTACTAATTATGATTCTCTTCTTGCGCATGCGGGAAGGCATAACCCCACTGTTAAACAAGGTTTGGCAGCAAATCAGGGCCAAATAACTCACCTAGACAACCCCAAAATTAGCTAGAGAAAAGCGTATTATCTCGTTGAATGCTTTTCTCTAGCAATAATCCTCTAATTAGACACCAGCCACACAAATCCACAATAAAATATTTTTAAGACGCTGTTGTGTAAAAAAAGTCAAAGACAGAAACGAATCCCCCATGTCACGTTTTAGGTTGCTTATTGGTCATACCTTTTAGTAATTGAGATAAAATGCACAAAAAGCAGTCTGGCTAGCGTATCTCAAAAAAATTATTGGAGGATTTGGCATGACAAGTTCGGTGAACATTCTCATTTTAGGTGGGGGGTATGCAGGGTTGATGGCCGCATTGAGGCTTTCAGGCAGAACGAAAAAACTGAGTACAAAAATTACATTAATCAACGGGAGCGAGCAGTTTGTTGAGCGGCCACGCTTGCCAGAAGTTGCCGTAGGAAAGAAAATTGAACAGCAAAGCATTCAAGAGATGCTGAGGCAAACATCAGTAAACTTTATTCAGGGTTGGATTAAGAAAATCGAGCCGTATCAGCGTGAAGTAATACTCCAAAACGGGGCTATTTTTTCTTTTGATTACCTAGTCATTGCACTAGGGAGTCACGTCAGTAAAAAGGCCATTCCAGGCATCAAACAGTTTGCATTTACCCCAGACCCGCACGGCGAACGTTCAGCGAGGTCGCTGCACCAATTTCTAGCCTCATTAAAGAGGCAACGGCGTATTGTAATCATTGGCGGTGGGGCAACGGGCATTGAGATGGCCACTGAAGTTAAAGGGGCTTATCCTCATCAGGACGTGATCTTACTAACCAATGGAGAAGTTGGTCATTTTAAGGGGGCGCGGATTAAGCACCAGATTCAAGCTGCTTTGCAGGCTCAACAAATCATTTTTTATGAACAGTGCCAAATTACGGCGATTTCTTCTGAAGGTGTGATTTTCAACAACGAATTATTTCAGGCCGATTGCGTTATTTGGGCAGGCGGCTTTCAATGCTCTACTCTCGCCAAAGAGGCAGGACTGCGCGTAAATCATCAGAATCAGATCTTAGTTGATCCATATTTACGCTCGCTATCAAATAATCGCATTTACGCTGTTGGTGATGCGGCTTTTCCAGTTGGAGATTGCGGTGTGCCCGTACGGATGGCTTTGCTACCGGCTCTGATTACGGGCGCTACGGCGGCTGAAAATATTTATCGACGCCTCATTGAACAAGAGGAACGGCCGTTGAGCTTTGAATGGTACGGGCAAGCCATCACGCTTGGGCCGAATGATGCAGTTGGCTTCAATACCTACCCCAAAGACCAACCGGTTGGGCCGATTCTACGCGGTCGTCTGGCGCTTAACACTCGAAACTTCTTCGTTTCCTTTCTAGGTAAAATGCTAGAATATGAGCGACGCTGGACAGGAAGCTTCTACTGGACGGGTCGTCGTCGACATTTGAAGGCGAATAAGCAGGTCAAAGTTGCCCATGATCGACAAGTTTGAAAATTACCGAACCTTCATGTTTAGCATCGCTTACCGAATGTTGGGTTCAGCTATGGAGGCTGAGGATGTTATTCATGACGCTTACCTCCGCCTCCAAAACAAGCCCTTGGAGGCAATTGATAATCCCAAAGGATATTTGACTACCATCGTTACTCGACTTTGCTTAAATCAGCTCGCTTCTGCAAAAAGCCAGCGGGAGCAATATTTAGGCCCTTGGCTTCCTGAACCGATTCAAACATCAAGCATCCTTGAAACACAGTCTCCTATAGCCAAAGTCGAGATGCGGGATTCTATTTCGATCGCGTTTTTACTGCTTTTAGAATCTTTATCCCCATTAGAAAGAGCCGCGTTTTTATTACATGATGTGTTTGGGTACAAGCACCAGGAAATTGGGGTGATGTTAGGTAAATCCACAGCGGCTTGCCGCCAACTTTTACGACGCGCCAGAAATCATATTGCTGAAAATCGACCCCGTTTTGAAATTGACCCCATACAGCATGCACAATTTTTGAATCAGTTCATTGATGTGGTTGAGAACGGCGAAATTGAGAAATTTTTACAGTTTCTTGCGGATGATGTCGTTCTTGTACCAGATGGTGGGGGCGAAAGAGGCGCCGCTATTCGGGTCATGCGGGGGTGCGATGCTGTCTCTGCTTTCATTTTAGGCTCGAGGCGGATCGCGCCTGGACCGCTTGCGTTTGAGATTAGACAGCTGAACGGACAGCCAGCCATTATGGCAACGTTAGAAAATGGGCGGCCTTTCTTTGCACTCTTCATGCAGCAAGCGAATGATAAAATTCAGCAAATTCATGTCATAGCCGGTAAAAAGCTGGCCTATTTATCACAATAACCGCACTGCTTTTGTAATCTGGCTGCAAACGAAGCCCGCAACGGTTCCTTTTGAATCTATACAGTTAACCTATGGCAAAATCAGGTTGAGAAACGCGGCCACCGATAGATTGAGCAAATCGACCATGATGTGCGCCACAATGGCCCAGCGCAGGCTTTTGGTTTTGATGTAGACGGCGCTCCACACGAGCCCCATGATAAAGGTGCTGCCCCAAACAAAGATGGTGCGGTTGACTAATGAATGAACGCCCCACATAAAGGGATGGCTCACTGCAAAAACAGCACTCGTGTAGAGAATGCGCTGCCAATTGGGCCAGTGACTGGTTACGTCTAGAAGAACGCCGCGCCAGTATCCTTCTTCAAACCAAGGATTGATAAATGCAAATAAAAGCCACGGCAACCACACCCACAACGGCCGTATTGTTTCCCAGTCCAGCAAAAACACAGGTAGAGGCAGTAGCCCCGATAGAATAGCCAGCACAATCCATCGCCAGTGGCCTTTACTAGGCTGCAACCATTCGCGCCACCGCGCCATCCCACCATGCACCGAGATGAGTATCCCTAATGTTGTCCAAAAAACGGCCGTTAACGGCACCCAAGCCCAATCGCCCAGCACAATTCCGGCGACCCTTGCCGTGGTGTACCCTAATGCAATCACTAAAAAAGGAGACAAAATAAGCAATATTTCTTTTCTTTCGTCATTAATACGAATGGCGTTCATACATTTTCCTCGGTAAATATCAGTTTGACTGAACTTTAAACCGTCTGGAAAACACAAACTTGCGAAATATTGCTCGTTTTGCGATTGATTACATTGTTACTAAGTTTTTAAAACACTTTGTCTTAAGAAAGAGACAAATCCTTATGATAGTAAGTGTTATTGGTAGCTCAATGAAATTTTGATTGAGTTTGGACAACTTCGCACAACCACCTACAGCGTTCTGATCATGGTTTTCTTCTTGCGAGTGCGGGAAGGGATTTCACCGTTGCTTGAAAGGCTGTGTGGTCAGGTTCGGCGACGGTAGTATATTAGGTTGCGTTACGGGGCGGAAACGGCCGTTTAAAGAGAAGCTATATTTTATAAGGCTGGTGAAATGCAGTATTTTTAGTTAGCTAAAAAATTATCACTCAATTATGTTTTTACCGTTTGTTTTAAGTCAACTTTTAGTATAAAAATTTACTTTTCCCCATTGTTCAAATTACCCTCAAATAGTCGAGAGATAGGCATTTTTGCGGTGGCTATCTGACTGTGATAGCGCGATGGAGGCACGTAATACTTTTCAGCAGTTGAAACCGTTGCGCCGCCTTTTAACGGGTGGCGTTTTGTTTCAATCAATTACCGGACTCCACAATCCATTTAATTATTAAATGGACAGAGCTTGGATTCTAAGTATCTTATTTGCTCAATGTAATATGGATAACTGTGTATTCACCGCCATGATCTCTGCGAGTGATTTCTCTATCATAAGCAACGGTAAATGCAACATCATCTGGCAAATAACGTCTCGCCTCTCCATAAAGAGAACCGTAAACTAAATCATCTGGATAAGGAACTTTAGTTGTAACTTTAAAGTGAGTGTCTGAGATTTTTTCAACAGCATAAAAACCATCAAAGCCATTTCGATGTGTTTGATGATAAAGTCGAGGATGGGCCATCACGATTTCTTCATATGATTGACCATCTGCAACGGGGGGCATGCCTGAAGCAAGCTTTAAACCAATCGAAACAAAATTAGGTGACGCAGCACCATCTTCTTTGAGAGCATTACAAAAATCCATCCATTTTGAAAGAGGATACCATTGATCTGGCTGAACATCTTCTAAGCCATGATTTTGAATATGCTTTTGATAAATAGGTGCTCTTAATGAACGAAGAATGGCACCTAAAGACATGCCTGATACTTCACATTTAGGATCAAATGAGTAGTATTTTTTAGATACTGGTTGAGTTGGAGAAATATTGTTTTGGCTCATGCTTGCTTTTCCGTTTTGGTAAGATTCATTTATTTTAAATTATTTTATATGCAAGGTCTATAGTTATTCGGTAACTTGGGGCTGGTAAAATTGTTGAATTTAAGTGAAAAACAATCGAAGCGCAAAACATATTTTGACCATTGGCGGTTTAAAAAGCTGTTGTCACATTCTGTGCATTTAAATTTGGTTTTGGGTGTGTAGTTCATGGATAATCAGCACTTGAAGGATGGCGGGATCGTAGCCTAAATTAGGAAATTTAATAATTTGAGCCCTTAGGCGACAGTTGATTTCTTGTTTTCAATATTCGCTTCCTGACGCTGGATTTTTAGGTTGAAATTGGTGAATAATCCTCTGGATTTTCT
>JBCCFD010000289.1:0-10041 GCA_039029915.1 Chloroflexota bacterium | reverse complement strand
GTGTCTGGAGATTTGGCACCCTCAGATTACATTGAAATTGGTAGCCATAATAGTAAAATCCGCAACTTAGAGGTTAGTGCTGATGGAACCCAACTGCTTTCTGCCTCGGAAGATGGAACAATTAGATTGTGGTCGCTCGACGCACCTAGATTGCCTATCAAAACATTTGCAGGACATTTGAACTTTGTTTTCGACGCCATATTTTTTAACCAAGAAGAATTTATCATTTCTGCGAGCCAAGATCGTTCAATTCGCCTGTGGGATATAGAGAATAAATTTACATCGGTTTTTATGTCGCATACCGTGCCTCTCCACGCATTAGCAGTTAACAACAATACAAACTTGATCGCCACTGCTGATACTAATGGCACTGTTTATTGGTGGGATATGCGCCAGTTTGATCAAGAACCTAATATCTTATTATTGGAAGAAGAAGGTCATGATGGCTTTGTTCAGGCGTTAGCATTTGAGCCAAACCAACGGATATTAGCGTCCGCGGGTCGGGAGGGTAGCATCATCATATGGGATTTAATAAGGAGCAATCCAATCCAACAAATTCCTGAGGCACATGACGATTCAATTCGATCGTTAGCCTATAGTCCAGATGGTTCTTATTTGGCGTCTTCTAGTTTTGATGAAACGGTGAAAATTTGGGATATGGAAACGCCTAGCCAAGAACCCATCAAGATATTAAGAGATCATAATGAAGATGTACGTACATTGATTTTTCATCCTGATGGCGCTTGGCTAGCTACAGGTGCATGGGATGGGAGGATCATTCTATGGAATTGGGAAACTGGTGACACCGTTATGTGGGAGGAACATACAGCCAGTGTCCGCTCATTAACAATCACGCCGGATGGAAACGTTTTAGTTTCTGCAGATAGAGGCGGGATTATCAAGATGTGGGATATTTCTGGCATTGTCGAAAATAACGAACTTGTTGAACCAAAAGTGTACCATGACGCACTTGTAACTTACGGTGGCTCGGTTGACGCAATTATGTTTTCGCCAGATAGCAGATATCTATATTCTGCCGGTGAAGATAAATCGATTTTAGTTTGGGATTGGGCGAATCTAAACCAACCGCCGCTTTCAATGAGTACTGCCCATAAACTTCCTATCGTGAAAATTCAGTATCTTGAAGAAACCAATCAAATAATGTCTTTAAGTGAGGATGGGCAAATCTGGAAAACCCAGTTGATCGAGAATTTTGCCAAAGAGGTTTGTGACCAGATTATCCAGCCTTTGACTGAGCAGGAATATCAGGAAATAGTCGGTGAAAATGAAATTGACAGACCAATAAGCTGTCAATCAGAGCCATAAAGATGTACAACAAAAGGAGAACATGTGATGAGTCAAAGTAGTTATATGAAGGTGTTCGGTTTTTTAGGGGGGATTATTTTATTTTTGATGATTATCATCAATAGTAGCAGTCCTGCAACATTACACGCTAGGTCAGCAGAAATGAAGCGCGCAACGGCTGTTCCCACAGACAGTGTACAGAGTGGTGATACAGGCGGAGGGAACACTATTCATACCTTCAAGATACGGCCCACAAATCGTGCTCAGACGTTTTCCCCCGTTATCAACGTGAGGAGTGGCCCGGGGGATGAGTTTACAGCAATCAATACATTGCAAGGTGAGACACAAGCTCTTGGGCGAAATGAGTATGATAGCGGGTTTGATTGCGTCGAAGAAATTGATGAAGATGGTAATCTGATCCCTGCTGCCGTTGCTCATAATCAACAAGCTTGGGTGCTTGTTGAGGCAACCCCGGGCGTTGAAGGCTGGGTCAATTTATGTCAAGTTCAATTTACCAACCCTGGCTCTGACTCAGACCTTTTTCTAGACGTCTATGATCCGGCTTGTGCTGTGACACATGCGAATGATGCGCAAATCATGCCGGAAGGCGATTACGAGATTCCTGAAGATGTTTTAGTGACCAACGTGAATTCATTTACCGCGCGCTTATGGGAAAGCCCCGGCGGTTGTAGTACAGCCCTCGCCCGGTTACCGTTTGATCCGAATAATGTTGTTTTTGATATTGAATTGCTTGGCATCCATCCGACTGGCGATTGGTTGAAAGTTCGCTGTCGTGGCGTGACGGGGTGGGTGTTAGAATCAGATATTCAATTTGATGCTCGTCATGATGGATTGCCCGTTGTTGAGCAATAGATTCAAATTGTTTAACGCGCGGCTGTACCAAGCGAGTTGATTGAATCCCAAATCGATAGTCATTATTTGGCTTTATGTAAACTTCATAAAACATTAGGACTTACGCAAATAGCGGTCACTGAGCCTGTCGAAGTGACTTCCTTAACCCTTCGACAGGCTCAGGGTGCGTAAGTCCTGACATCTTGAAATAATACAGGCTGGAAATGTGAAATTTACTTGGTGAAAATCAAAATCTAGCTCTTCTTTTTCAAGATACTTTTTAATTTTTACAGATTACTTTGTTATGTAAATCACAGAAAGTTTTAAAAATTAAATCAGCCCCAATTGCTGTGATTTACTCGGTGATTGACAGGATTTGCAGCGCATCTTTTTTGGAATACTTTCTGTCAATCACATAATTGAGTTTTAGGCTGAAGTAGTGGCTATCTTTGATGGGTATACAAAAAATAGCGAAAGCAACTGTCCTAAGTTTCTAGAGTAGGCCAAGTGATATACTGCTCTTGTAAATATGTTTTCTATTCTTTCAGAGCCTTTAATTTCTAAACGGCCGTTTAACACTATTGTTGTAAGACGACAGTCTCTATTTTTGACTTCAACATTCGTATTTTTGCCCCTTTAATGACACCAAAAAAATAGCCAATAATTGTTTGTTTGCCAACTGGACCATAATTTATCATGTAAGCAAGTATTCCTCAGACTCGTCAATAAACATATCTATGACAGTTGTAAATTCTAATTGTTTATAACGTCCTATTTTGATGGAAACTCAGCAGAAAACTGCCAATAATCTCGCTAATTTGATGTAAAATCATTACCGGAAAATTGAGTCTTGTGGTTGACATCATGACTGTTAACAAGCGGGTAACAATTATTGGCGGTTTTTGAAACATAGCTTAGTAAAACAATGAAAGTTTTCTTTTGGAGGATAACATGTCACAAGCAGACATTGGTTTGATTGGTTTGGCCGTTATGGGGCAAAACCTTGTTTTAAATATGAATGATCATGGCTTTACCGTGGCGGTTTACAATCGAACCACCAGTAAAGTTGATCGGTTTTTGGAAAATGAAGCACAGGGAACGGCCGTTATTGGCACACACTCACTCGAAGAGTTGGTGAGTAAACTCAAGCGCCCTCGCCGCGTCATGATGATGATTAAAGCAGGGGGAGCGATTGACAAGGTGATTGAGCAGCTGCTCCCGCTTTTAGAAGAGGGGGACATCATTATTGACGGCGGGAATTCCAACTATCAAGATTCCATTCGCCGGACTCAGTTTGTGGAGTCTAAAGGGCTTCACTTTATTGGCAGCGGTATCTCTGGCGGTGAAGAAGGGGCTCGGTTTGGCCCTTCAATTATGCCCGGTGGCTCAGTGGCAGCGTGGCCTCATGTTAAAGATATCTTTCAAGGAGTCGCTGCTAAGGTTGAAGACGGGACGCCGTGCTGTGACTGGGTTGGGCCAGATGGTGCTGGACACTTTGTGAAGATGGTGCATAACGGCATTGAGTACGGGGATATGCAGCTGATCAGTGAAGTTTATCACCTGATGAAATCAGTGCTGGGCATGAGCAACCAAGAGATGAGCGATGTCTTTGCAGAATGGAACAAAGGGAAGCTGGACTCTTACCTGATTGAAATCACCACGGACATTTTGGCGTATGTGGACGAAGAGGGGCAGGCTCCCATCGATTATATTTTGGATTCCGCGGGACAAAAGGGGACGGGTAAGTGGACGGCCGTTAACGCCCTAGAGCAAGGCATACCGCTGACATTGATTAGTGAAGCTGTGTTTGCCCGCTTCCTATCTGCGCTCAAAGAAGAGCGCGTAACGGCAAGTGAATCGCTGGTGGGACCATCTGATCAGCCTGCCGTCGAGAAAGAACCCTTTTTGAATGACTTGCGCGACGCCCTCTATGCTGCCAAGATTATTTCGTATGCCCAAGGGTTTATGCTGCTGCGCGAGGCGTCAAATGATAACAGCTGGGATTTGAACTATGGTAGTGTGGCGCTGATGTGGCGGGAAGGCTGTATTATCCGCTCAGCCTTCTTGGGCAACATCAAAGAGGCGTATGACAAAGAGTCTGGTCTGTTGAATTTGCTGCTTGATGATTATTTTAAAACGGCCGTTCATGAAGCGCAGGCTGGTTGGCGACGGGTCGTAGCAACGGCCGTATCGGCTGGCGTACCGGTTCCGGCTCTGGGTGCCGCTCTTTCCTTTTACGATGGGTATCGTCACGCCCGCGTGCCCGCCAACATGATCCAAGCCCAGCGCGACTACTTTGGTGCGCACACTTACCGCCGCATCGATCGCCCTCAAGACGAAATTTTCCACACCAACTGGACCGGCGAAGGTGGAGACGTCACGTCGACGAATTATGATGCTTAACAGCTAGAGCTAGAGGACTGAGTGTAGAGGATAGAGGCCAGCTTTTCCGGCTTTTGAACGCAAGAAATGGTTCAAGGATGCCTCCCTCTAGCTCTACACTCTAGCTCTTACCCCACCAATCAAGCGACCACGCCACTGACTTATGGATGCCCTCTTGCAGGGTTGTTGTGGGTTCGTAGTTAAGCAGGGCGCGGGCTTTGCCGATGTTGGCCACGTAGTGGGTCACTTCGCCAACGCGTGAGGGTTCGACCGTCATATTTGGCGCTTTACCGAGCGCTTCCCCGATAAATTTTGCCATGTTTACCAGGCTATTGCCCTGCCCATAAGCGAGGTTGATGGTGTGATTGGCATCTTTGCCGTTGACAAGAAGGTCAATGCCATTGGCCACTCCGGCGACACAGTCGTCAATATAGGTGAAGTCAAGCACTTTGTCTTGTCCAAAAACGGTGATTGGTTCTCCATTATCAATTTTGCGAATAAAGAGGGGAATCACGCGCTCCATTCGTTCGAGGTCGTTGTCGTAACGGCCGTAAACATTGCTAAATCGAAACACCAGATAGTTCAATCCATAACATTGCGCATAGGAATAGATCAGTGCCTCGCCTGAGATTTTGCTAGCTGAGTACGGGCTCTCCGTAAAGGCAAAGTCAGCATATGATTCTTCGGTGATGTACCGGTGAATGTCTCCATACACTTCGCGGGAACTGCTAAAGATGATGGGCAAATTGTTGTGGCGACAGAACTCTAGCACGTTGTAGGTCATGGTGATATTTTCGAGTGCCCTATCCGGCTGTTCGACAAGCTCATGCACTTTGGCGTGAGCAGCGAAGTGAACCACACAGTCGAGGTCAGGGGGGAATTCGGTATAGCCAATGCCGTTTTTGAAGTAGTTATATTTGGTGCTGAGGTCTTGATGCAGGGTTTCAATTTCATTGGTCCATGTATTCGGCCGTTTATCGATGCCAAAAACGTAGTGCCCCTGACTTTGCAAGTGTAAGCCAAGATTCGTGCCAATTTGTCCGCTAGAACCGGTGATGAGAATGCGCATAGGTGTTTTCCTGTGTTTTATGCAGCTTATTAGCGAGTTAGCTAGTCAACTGGTCAGCGAGTCAGCTTTTTAGTATTTCGCTGGTAGGCTGAAATGCTGATGGGCTGAGGTGCTGAAATGCTTTTTGGAACAATAGAAGTGTACAGAAAGATAGGATTATGGGGCAACTGAATTGAGAGTACATCTGTCCCAACAAGGGTTCTGATCGGTTTAGGATCGCTTATATTTTATTCTGAATGAATAACATTTAGGAGATCAAATATGCAATATCCAATTTCTATTAACGGTTTTGAAAGTCAAAATATTGTGGTGGAATCAGCGGGTATGATGAGTGGACCTAAACTACTTGTTAATGGTCAACCTGCTTCTGCTGGTCCAAAAAGAGGTCAATTCTCACTGCGACGAGATGATGGAAGTGAGGTTGTGGCAAGCTGGAAAGCTGGCTTAGGAACAATGGGTGGCGTGCCGCAACTCGTCGTGGGTGATGAAGTGATTACGGTCACTGAGCCGCTCAAATGGTATGAGATTGTTTGGAGTGCTTTACCTATGGCGCTTATTATTTTAGGTGGTTTGATTGGTGGCTTGGTTGGTGCTGCTGCGTTTGCTGCCAACTCTAGAATTTTTCAGTCTGAGCAAAGTGGTGCTATGAAGTTTATCATCACAGGAGGTATCACGGCCGTTGCCTTTGTTGTTTATTTGATAGTGAGCTCACTTGTTTTATCTTTATTCTAAACCTTTCTTGCCCTTTATCCACCTCTGCTGATATGCTGGAGTTATGAAACTTTTACTATTTAGCGATTTGCACAATAGTCAATCTGCAGCAATGCGGTTGGTTGAGATGGCGGCGGCTGTGGATGTGCTGGTGGGGGCAGGGGATTTTGCCACTGTGCGGCGCGGCATTGAGATCACGATTGATATTTTGAAGCAGACGGGCAAAACGGCCGTTCTCGTCCCCGGCAATAGTGAATCTTTTGAAGAGTTACAGGCGGCATGTGGCAGGTGGCAAGGGGCGCATGTGCTGCATGGGTCAAGCGTGACGATTGATGGATTGACCTTTGCGGGGTTAGGGGGCGGCATTCCCGTGACGCCATTTGGGTCGTGGAGCTATGATTTCTCAGATGAGGAAGCAAGCCAGCTGTTAGCTAGTGCTGGCGATGGGTGTGACGTACTGGTGAGCCATTCCCCACCGTTTGGGGCTGTCGATGTGTCTTCGAGTGGGCGTCAGTTAGGCAGTCGTGCTATTCGCACATATGTTGAGGCCAAACAGCCGAGACTCGTAGTGTGTGGGCATATTCATGCCAGTGCTGGTAAGCAAGAGATGGTGGGGAAAACGGCCGTCATCAACGCCGGTCCAAATGGCATTATTTATGAGCTATAGCGCATGGCTCAACATGACAGGTTGCACTTATTTAATTTGTACAGTCTTAGAGAAAACCTGTCATGGCTATCTAGTTTCAATCCGCACCGTAGGCTAACTGTACAAAAATCAATAAACCCCCGTTGAGTTATAGATAACCAAAACAATTAAAAATAGGGCACAAATCTTTGATTTGTTCCAATATTGTGTTGTTTGTGAAAATAATTCAGGAGTATGGGAAATGTGGAGAAGCGCTGGCACACTAATTTTGTTGATCGCAGGGGTGATGATTCTCGGATGCCAAGATGTATCTGATGGTCCATCTGTAATTGAAGTGACCCCTTCGATTGCTGCTGATGTGCCAACATCATCTCCCAATAATGTTTCAATTGAAGATGTAGAAGTGGCTGATGAAACGGCCGTTCCAACCAACCCGCAAGTTCCTAATCAGGTGAACATCGAATATGCATTTTATGAAGAGTTTGGCCTAATAGGAGCAGGCCAAAATGGCTTCATGGTGCGTGAATTAGACAATATGACGGAAAATACGGCCGTTGCTCATCTCTCTATTCCTGCCTTCAGTATGGCTGTGTATCAAAATACAGCCTTTGTTGTAAGCTGCGAGCAAAATTGTATACGCCGCATAAATCTCCAAGATCCAGCAAACCCCTTGCTTGAAGAAGCTATTTATGAGACAGGTCACTTGATGCCAATATCGATGCTTCACGCTGGTGAAGAATTCCTCTATGCGGTGGTTCATGGCGTCGAAGTGCAGATTGTAAATGAAATGTTGGCGCTAGAAGCCACGATTCCATTTACAGAGCCTGTTCTCGACATTTTGGAAACCAGAATGAGTTTGAATGATCAGCGTAATAGTCGAGCTTTAAATCTGGCCGTTGCGGGTCAAGGAATTTATGGATATTTGATCCCCAATAATCCTGCTCAATTTGAAGCAGTTGGGTTTGAATCTGCCCCAAATCCTGCTTGGCATCAACCTGAGCCCGGGACAATCAATACGCTGCTTGCTGTTGAAAATATTATTTATGGGGGCGCAGGGGCTCGTGGTTTGCGTGAGTATATTGCTTGGGGTGGATATGCGATTGGTGGCTTATGGGATACCAATTTTGATTATTTTCCCGGTAACGTTATTGATTTAGCCTTTGGTGATTCTTTAATTTACGTTCTGTCAGAAGATGAAACGGCCCAATATATTTCAGTCACCTACTTTGAAAAGACGCAGGATGATGGTTGGAATGCCAATCGGTGGCTAGTTGATGAAATTGTTTTGCCTGCCCAATCGGCCGCTCAAATTGAATGGCATCAGGGTCATTTGTGGGGGATGTATCCCGATATCCAATTAATAACGGGTTTTGCTCCCCGAGCTGAAATGATAGCGCGAGCAGAAGATGAAAAAGAGAATTTTGAGGCGCAAGATGTCGCGCCTGCTTTTGACGCTCAATTTGTCTATCAAGGTCAGCTGGGTGGAAACCCACAAATTTTGGCACAAATCGACAATATTCTGTATGTCAAAAACCACATTGATTTGTTGATTTATGATGTTTCTGATCTGCAGGTTCCCATTTTGGTAAATCGTCAGCAGTTCAACGGCCGTATAAACGAAATGGTCGTTTTTGGTGAAACGGCCGTTCTTTCCACGCTTGAGTTTGAATCAGGCGATATTTTTGTGTTGGATGTGTCGACACCTATTCAGCCCGTTGTGATAAATCAAGTCAATGGGCTGCTTCATCATATGGCCATGCGAGATGGTGTTCTATTTGTAATCAGTGGATTTTATAGAACGAGCTTGAGCTTTGTTGTGCTAAATGGGGCTGAATTTGAGCCAGTTGAAATGACAGAAGATCACCCACTACAACAAATCCATCAAATGACAGCCCAACAAATAGAAAACGATTCAGATGGACTTATTGTGCCTGATGATGAGTCAATTAGCCAATTTATCAATGACTTTATAATGATTGGTGATTTATTGACGGTGAGTTGGTATCATGACCCAAGCTGTTTGTATGGAGACGCCACTTTTCCGTGCCAGAGTGGGATTGTTTTGTTTGATATTTCTAACCTTTTGAAACCCAGAATGATCCACTCTCAGTTTTTAGGAATACCTGCTGATTTTAAATCAATAGATTCGGCTGGCATTTTAACCTACAGTGAATTTGCCAAATCGGGGGAAAGGACGCTTGATCTGACTCCCTTTATCCTCGATAACCTATCTCTGGCCAATGAAGCGCTCACAATGGGGGCTATTTCAATCGGGACAACGCAAATTCAGGATTTTATGACAGGTGTGTCAACGACAGCGATTGCCAATAAAGGGCAGTGGGCCTACATTGCTGACCGTGACAATAAACTCACCATACTCGATTTATCATCGCTGCCCGTTGTCACAAAAGTTGAGCAGATTGACCTTGGCAACAGTTTGCTTGAACTGGTTGTGCAGGATGAGCTGATGGTGGGTCGCTCAAAGAATGCAATCTTTGTCTATGATATTGCCAACCCTATTCAACCTATTTTGAAGCAAGAAACTTCCTATTCTGGCACAGCAGAGCCTTATTTTGTGCTTTCAGAACGGTGGCTTGTTCAGGGGGGCGGGTCTCAATTATCTATTGAGGCCATTTCCCCACGAGACTCGACCGAATCATCATCTCTTGCAGCGATTGAGTTACCTGGTGTCGTTCATTCTGCCCCTGCGATTTATGAAAATATAGTTTATGTGCTTATGTGAAACACTCCTTTTCCAACTGTGACAGGGGCAAATTCTGGGAGTCAGGCACGGCTGGAGCCAAAGGGGCTGTCCCACTCCAGCCATCATTGACTCCATCCAAGATGAGGCGGATTCCACAGCTCCTTTGGCTCCAGCCGTGCCTGACTCCCAGAACTTGCCCCTGTCACAGTTGGAAAAGGAGTGTTTCACCAATTCCAGTTTCATCGATGACAACCGAGTTGTTGAAGCACTCCTTTTCCAACCGGGACAGGGGCAAGTTAAAAGAGTCAGGCACGGCTGGAGCCAAAGGAGCTGTGGAATCGGCCTCATCTCGGATGGAGTCAATGATGGCTG
>JBCCFD010000288.1:0-10084 GCA_039029915.1 Chloroflexota bacterium | reverse complement strand
TTGCTGTGCTTCGGTGCATATAGATCATTAAATTCAGCTAAAAATTCACAGGTCGCAACCGTTAGGGTATGCAAATTTCCTTTCGATATCCCATCGCAAAAATGAACGCGAGGCAGCACCTTCTCCTCAAATGATTCTCGCAGCATATATTGCAAAAGGTGAAATTTATCTTCAAAATGGGCATAAAAGGTGGCCCGATTTATCAATGCTCGCTCGGTAATTTCCTGAACCGAAATTCGAGTAAAAGATTTTTCGCTCAGCAGCGTGCGCATCGACTCAACTAAATCACGCCGCGTGCGAACAATGCGCGGGTCCAGCTTTTCCTTTTTTTCGCACCTTTCCTCGGGCGCAGGCAGTACGACCTGATGCGGTCGATGGTCAGCTTTCTGGCTTTGTTTTTCTTGATTAGGCAACATTCACCTCCATCTGTTGTTTAAGTATTCAGTCAGTGAGTATTGTTGTTTGTCTTCAGACTAAGACAACATTAGTATTCTAGGCAACAATCGAAACTTAAGCAACAATTGTTGCAAATCTCAAGGAACAATAATAATGAACGTACTTGCATTTGGGGCTAGCAATAGCCAAAACTCTATTAATAAAGCGCTGGCACGATACGCTGGCAGTTTAGTTGACGGAAATGTCGAGCTCCTCGATATAAATGATTATGAAATGCCCATTTATAGCGCGGACCGCGAGCAAGCAAGCGGCATCCCCCAGGAAGCGCAGGCGTTTTATGACAAAATTGGGCAAGCGGATGGACTTATTATTTCGTTTGCTGAACACAATGGTAATTTTACAGCAGCTTACAAAAACCTGTTTGATTGGACCTCTCGTATCAACCAAAAAGTGTATCAAGGAAAGCCAGCTGTTTTTCTTTCAACCTCACCCGGTGGGCACGGAGCTAGCAACGTCTTAGCAATATCGACAAACTCAGCCCCCCATTTCGATGCGGACGTGAAGGCGACCCTTTCCGTACCGGCGTTTTACAATAATTTTGATATGGAGACTGGTCAAATTACGAACGCCGAAATCCAGTCTCAACTTGAATCAGCACTTAGCAAACTGAGTAACGTCTAAAAAAATTGACCACACGGCCCAGCAGGCTACCAAAATAGCACCTAGTTCCAAAACCTTTTAAAGGTGCGAAGAAATCGCTGTTGCCCTTACCAATAAAGCCATTTTTTGGTAACGATTACAGCGATTTCTCTTTTTTGCTCATTCCTTTTGATTGAGCGGAGGTTCGGAACATTTAATGCATTTAAATCACCTATAGCTTAGAATTGGTTCATGCTGAGACGTTACTTTTCCCCATTTCTCCCCTTAATTCTCGTATGGCTTTTGTTGATCATCTCCGATTTTCGTTCAATCAGCCTCGTTAATGGCATTGCTCAACTTTTGCTGTTTACATTTGTTGTCTGCATTCCAGCTTGGCAAACGGGTCGCATCTCTTATGTAGATATCGGTTGGCCTTTAGGCGTCGCGCTGATCGGGTTTATAACCCTCCTCATGGCTGATGGCTATACGGGCCGCAAACTTATCATTTCTGCAGCGTATCTCTTTATTGGCTTGCGGATGGGCATAATGGCCCTAATCATGTGGCAGCAGGGGCATTTAAACAAAGAACTGCCCCGCTATGAGTATCAAAAGGGTCGCTGGGAGCGCGCAGGTAAAACAAATGTCAAATTAGCGGCCCAGGTTGAGGTACTGATTCAAGGATTAGCAAATGCTTCATTCTTAGCCATTCCGGCTTTTCTAATCGCGCATAACCAAAGCCCAACTGTCTCGCCGTTAGAAATAGTGGCCATCGGGCTTTGGATAGGGGCTTTTGTTTTAGAAACAGTTGCCGATTGGCAAAAACGACGGTTTTTGCTGGATATGAAAGCCAAGGGCTTAAAAAGACAGGTGTGCACTGTTGGGCTGTGGCGCTATAGTCGCCATCCCAACTATTTTGCGGAGTGGCTTGTCTGGACGGCTTTAGTTATTGGGGCATTGCCGTCATGGCGGGCTCTCTTTCAGCAAATTAACATTGTGATTTGGATACTATTGGGCTGTACACTGCTGTTTGTATCAAGATTGTTTTACATCACGCTTGTGTATCACACGGGCGCGGTTCCAGCGGAATTCTACTCCGCCCAAAAAAGACCAGACTACAAAGCGTATCAAGAACAAACGAATCGGTTTTTTCCCGGCCCGGTCAAGAAGTAGGCAATGCTTAGAAAACGGCCGTTTTATGAAAAACGGCCGTTAAACTCAACTACCTCAACATTAAGCCAGCATCGTGATAGCTGCCGCAATCAGGGCAATAGGGATGCCAGTCAATATCCCAATGCCAAACCCTCGAATGTGAGGGGCCAGCGTATTTAAGGGGGCAATGCCTTCAATCTGCATAAACTTAGGTTCAAGCTTCATATAAATAAACCAATCGATCACAACCAAATCTACAAGATTAAGCATGACAAGCACAAGCCAAGCCACAATAAATCGCTGTAGAAAAGTTGCTGTTCCGGTTGCAGCCAAGCGCCACACCGTGGCAGTGCTGCCTATAAATAGTGTCGCCAAAATTGCAATAAACACAATGTAAGACGGTGGGGTCCTCGGAGACTCAACTTCTCCCTCTGTCAGGTCGTTGAGCCATACTTCAGGTGTAAAACGCCATGATAGCAAAACGATAACTGTAAATACAAACGAAGTAATAAGTCCGCCGATTAAAGTAACTTGCAACATTTTGAATAGCCTCTATAAATTTGCATACTGTTTCGGTCTGAGTTTTATTGATGCCGCAAAATAAAATGGTAAATCTCATCACGAACTGGATTGTTGTCAATAATAGGATAATGACCAATACCCGGAACGGTGACGAGTTCAACCTCGGTCCCTTTAATCATGCGCTCAACGATTTCTGGCGACAGCAGGTTAGACAGCTCTCCAAAAACAAGCATCGTCGGTATGTTTTGGGACAGATTTTTCCACGAAGGCCAATAGTCTGGCGGCTGTTCAGCTGGCTGACGCGTCATGAAGCCATCAATATCCGCTCCGAAATACCAGCGGCCATCCTCCTTCTGAAATGTTGTGCAAGCGGCCAAAAAATCCCATTCAGAATCATCAACATTTGGCCACTGATCGTCCATGATATTACGCCATGCCCCAACAATCTCTTCAAATGAGCCATATGAGGCCATAAATAATCCCATTAGCCTCTGCATGCGGACCATCGCTTTTTCCATGTCGTCTGGCACGCGCGTTTCTGGACCAATATCAACAAGAATGGCCGCTCGCAGTAGGCCAGGACGCTGATCATTCAGCAGGCTGAGCAAGCCACCTCCCATCGAAACACCGATGCCAATAATATCCTTTAGCTCAAGCTCATCAATGATGGCAATAAGGTCAGAAGCAAACTGCTGAATCGAATAACCCTGATCCTCAGGCAGAAAGTCTGATTCACCGTGACCTCTTCGGTCAATGGCGACAATGTGAAACCGATCGCCGTACTGTTTGGCGAAGCGACTATATTCCAAACCGTTGCCGCCGTGTCGCGCTAGGCAGAGGATGGTTTGGGCTTCAGCCGAGCCAGTTTGTCGCACAACCAGCGACGCGCCGTCACTCATCTTAATACGCTCTTTACTGCCCCACTCTGGTTTTGTAATGATTTTTTCCGTCATTTATTACAATTCTCCACTAGTGGTGCACCAAACAAGGTTTGACGGGTAAGTTTGGTGCACCTTCAAGTAGTCCTCGTCATCGTTACACCTTGCAAAAGATCTTTGGCGGACTACTAGACTGTACCTCATTCGGTGAGATGCAGCTTAATTAACTTAATAATTTCATCGGTTCGAATCATGGCGCCTAAATGACCATAGGTCGGCAGGCCATGACACTGGGCATTGCCGTAGAATTCCTGAATAGTGGCTGCAGCATCTGCACCAAATTCGGGATCGTTTTCATGAAAGATCACCATGACGCGCTCTGGATCGCTACGCAAAAAAGAATTGGTGAGATCCGTCTGCTCATAAAAATCGACCTGTAAATCAACGCTTGCCAAAATGTCGGCCTTGCCCAGCTTGTTGCCAAAAGCGTTTTGAAAACGAGCAAGCCAGAACGCTGACTCATCTATAGTGATGTCTGGAATCTCGTTTTTGAGATTGTTGCGCAGGCTGCGCAACGTTTGCCAGCGGAAAAGACCCAGCGGCATTAGCTTAAGGGGAAGCCGTGCTTTGCGCATTCGGGCCCCTAACTCAGGCGTTGGCAGGGTGGTATGAGAAAGGATACATTTTCCGGTGAGCTCTGGGTGATGAGCAGCAAAAACCTGAGCAATCATGCCGCCAAGCGAAGGGCCAAAAATGTGCGCGCGGCTGATGCCTTCACGCTCAAAGATAACGCGCAGGCCATCTGTAATTGCCAGCATGTTGTCGAGCGTCGAGGGAATACTGGGGGCAATAAGCTTAAAGTGCGGGGCAAGGGCGGTAAAGTAAGGGAACATCGACTCAGCGTCACCACCGCCTCCGTGAATAACGAACAGCCAATCAGAACCAGCACCCCCAACAGCATAGTCCCAGACTAGATCATCAACGGTCACGGCTTTCCATTCGGCTACTTTGTGAAACTGAGCCAGCGTTTTTTCAAGTTGTATGGACATATTTTAATTACTCCAAATGGCGTTTTTCAATCTGTGAGAAATTGTTTCATCGGTTCAAACATGACCTCAGATCGCACCAAGGCACCGACATGACCATACAGCGGCAGGCAAAGGCATTTAGCATCTCCGTAAAATGCCTGCATGGCAGCAGCAGTCTCAGCTCCAAAATCGCTGTCATTTTCGTGATAGAGAATCAGGACGCGGTCAGGCTCATTGCGTATGGGGGCTGTCGTCAGGTCGGTTCGCTCGTGGAAGTCGATTTGTAACTCGATGCTGGCCATCAAGTCTACTTTACCTAGCCTTTCGCCAAAGATATGTTGCCAGCGTGCCATCCAAAACGCTGATTCTTCAGGGGTTATGTCTGGTATTTGCTCGGCAAATTCTTTGCGTTGCCCCCGCAGCGTTTGCCAACGAAAGAGTCTCATTGGCATGAGCTTGAGCGGCAGTCGCATTTTTCGCATCAGAGCACCTATCTTTGATTGAGGCAGGCTGCAATGGGAAAAGATACACTTTGAGACACGCTCGGGCTGCTGCGCGGCCAGCGCTTGGGCCATCCAGCCACCAAGCGAAGAGCCAAAAACGTGCGTCTGTTCAATGCCTTCATTGTCTAGCAGGCTACGTAGGCCATCGGTTATCACCTGCATGTTGTCCAACGCGGTCGGCACGCTGGGCACAATCAGTTTGAAGTGGGGCGCAAGGGCTACAAAATAGCTGAACATCAATTCGGCATCGCCGCCACCGCCATGAATAATCATTAGACATTCGGAGCCGCTACCGCCCGTTGCATAACGCCAGACGTGGTTGCCAAGCGTCATCGATTTCCAATTGGCTGCGTCATGAAATTGTTTGAGTGTTTGTTCAGGCTGTGTCATTATTATGGGTTTCCTCATTTCGCAACAAGGCTGCGAACTGCTCATAACGTTCTTCCGTCATTTCGCGCACAATCTGCTTGGTAGCTGTAGGATTGCCGCCGTCGTCTGGAGTCAGTGCTTTGTCGAGGACAACTGCGATCCCTTCGATTAATTCTTCGATGGACGGTGCATCCTTATTGCCTAAGGTTCCGCCGATTGTCGGAAGTCCATAGGCGATGATGGCGAGAATGCGACCAATAACCGATGCTGAGATGTCACCGCGCATCGCACCTGCCTCCTGCAAACGACGAACAAGAACAAGCCGGTGTGATTCGATTTGCTGCTCGTCAAGGCGACGATAAATATTATCGGGCTGCTTTAAATAGCTGCCAAAAACACGGCCGTCTTGTTTGAAAACGGCCTGCATAAACGGACTGCTGTTCATTGCCCGCAACGTCCCGCGATAGATGCCAGCAATCGTGCCCCCATCGGGATCGTCGTCCATCATCTTTAGCCACGTTGGGCCGTGCATTTGCATTTCCTGCACGATGAGCTTTTCAAACAGCGCTTGCTTGCTCTCAAAATGGAGATAAATCATCCCTTTACTCACCCCCGCAGCTTTCGCGATGTCAGAAACGGTTGTTTTGTCGTACCCATACTGCACAAACAGGTCGGTGGCAGCCTTTAAAATTTGTTTCTCTCGTTTTTCAATTTTTGTCAAGCTCATCATGTGCTCCATATTTTTGACTTTTTGACCAAAAATACTATATTGGTCAAATTGTATAAAAAAGTGATACAATCGTCAAGAAAGACGCTGTTAACTGTTTGGAAAAGAAATCGCTTATGAAATTTAAAAAAATCAGTCATAAAAACAGAAATAATCAATTTATCGCCGTCGAGATTAACGGCCGTTGGCAGCTCCTAGTAGGTGCCCCCTTGGATATGATTGAGCTCTTGAGGCTAAAGGAAGCAGAGATTCTTAGCCAATTCAGTCTCGAGCCATATGATGAGCAGGAATATGCGGAGCTGATGCCCTTCCAGCCAACAGCCTACCGCGACTTCAGCCTCTACGAACAACATGCTTTCAATTCAGCAATGGGGTTCGTGAAAAAATATATGCCTCAGTTAAAGGTCAGGGCAACGCTCTATCAATTAATTTTCAACAAGCCCCTGCCAAGACTCAGACCAAAAGCGCTTTACTATAAGCATCCTATCTATTATTTGGGAAACCATCTAAACTTTCTGTCGGCAGGGGATTCCATTCACATTCCAGCCTATACGAATGAGCTAGATTATGAGTTAGAGCTGGCTGCAGTCATTACAAAACCACTTATAAATGCAACCGTAGATGAAGTAACTGAAGCCATTGGTGGATTCGTTATTTTGAACGATTTTAGCGCACGCGACGTTCAGATCGCCGAAATGGGAAGCGGATTTGGCCCGATGAAATCTAAGAACTTTGGTAATGCCATCTCGGCTATCGTGGCACATAAGGAGCAGCTAATCAACCGAATTAACCAGCTCAAGGTTACAGTCTTGATCAATGGACAGACCATTGCCGAAAATCAAACCCAAGGCATGTTATTTACTATTCAAGAGGCGATTGCCTACGCGTCGTGGGATGAAAAGCTTCATCCGGGCGAGCTTTTTGGGTTTGGTACAGTCCCAACATGCACAGGAATCGAAAATGGTCACATGCTTAAATCAGGTGACCAAATTACCCTTGAGGTAGAAGGGATTGGCCAACTAACAAATTTTGTTCAATAACTCACTATTTGCACTGCTGAGTTAAAACACTAACAAAAAAACAACGAATTACATCTTCTCATCCTCAAGTAAAATCCTGAGAATCGGTCGTTCGTCTGCAGCATCCTTAAATTGGCTATCACTAGTTACTGCTTGAACGTGGAATGGGTTAAATCCGTTACCCAGCAGGACAAGGGCTATTTTTCCCATCCTATCATCTGACTCCTGCATGCCATTATTTATCCAATCTTGGAGCAGCATATAAAGCCCCCCCGAAACAAACCTAAATCCGTATTCGTCATAATCGCGAAATGCTGGATTCGGCATGATATGTTTATCAGCTTCCCGTTTAAGTGATTCAACATGAACGCGCAGGGAGGCAATAAATAAATCTTTGTTCTCGACCTGCAATACCCATCTCAGCTCTTCACTATGTAAGCGCCACTGCTCAAATGAAGCGACTAAAAGGTTTAAAACATCAAACCCTGCCCCATCTTCTCGCTCATGAAAAATCACACTGTGAATCTTTTCAAATACATCGTCCATGAGGCTAAACAGCAGCTCTTCCTTTGTTTCAAAATGCTGATAAAAGGTTGTCCGAGAAACATCTGCCTCTTCAACGATTTCTTTTATTTGAATTTTTGCCAGCAGTTTTCTTCTAAGTAAATTAATCAGAGCGCCCTGCAGAAGCCTGCGTGTACGACGAACTCGCCGATCTTCTTTCTTTTTATTGGTCATATTGATTTATATGCACGTTTACGTACATATCTCCGAATTTGTAAATTGACCTCACGGTCTCTATTTAGCAGAATAAGTACACACGCACGTTTTAGAACACATGAACATTATTGTACACATGCAATCAAATTTATTCAAAATATGGAGATAAAATGACCAACACACACGATGCTAAAGAAATTCTGAAACTGATTAAAATGCTTTCACCGCAGACCTTGCCGAGATGGGAGTACCTCTCGCGCGAAGACCTGACGCTGACGAACGTTCGTGAAGGGGGTATCAAGAAAGATGCCGCCATCACCACAGACATGCGCTATCCAAAGCCAGCCGCTTACCCGCTGGGGGCTGAGAATGCACACGGTGAGATTGAAATGCTCGGCGACGTCTCAGCCACCCACTGGTACGCCGATGCAGATGGGATCACATGGCATTTCGTGACGGCCGGTGACCCAAGCAATGAGCCGTTCGTTCTCGTCCACGGTTTCCCCGAAAGTTGGTACACCTTCCACAATCAGGTAAGAGATCTATCTGATCAGTTCTACTGTATTGCCGTCGATACGCTTGGCAATGGCCAAAGCGAAAAAGATGTGGAGATGGATTACCGTTACTCATCAATTGCGGCCTCACTGGCGAAGATGCTCGACACCATCGGAATTGATCAGTTCAATCTGGGTGGACATGACCGCGGTTCGGTTATTTCAGACCATCTCCTGAACGTCGAGGGGGTGGAGGGACGCGTCCTGCGCTACGTCCGCATGCAGCAGTCGGCCAATGAGCCGCACGGCGACCCCAAGCCTCCGCATGACATCTTCGCTCAATCTTGGTTCCCCAACTTGATGAAGTGGACCGGTTTCCCTCGTGTTGCCTACGCCGCAGGCGGGTATCGTGTGGAGGGCATCACGAAAGAGGTGTTGGATCGGCTCGATCACGAGGTGAAGTTTAAGGGGGTGGCGGAAGCCTCTCCTCGACAGTTTGACAAAACCAGCATGGATAACGAGCTTGCCGATCGTCATAACTTCCTCTTCGCAAAAATGACGATGCCGGTTCTGTTCCTGCAAGGGAAAAACGACCCGGGCCAACATCCGGAAGAATATATCAACACGCCGAACTTTGTCACCAACGGCCGTGTTCAGTTTGTTGACGGCAATCATTTCTTCCAGCTAGGTGATTCTGCAGAAGAAGCCACTGCCGCGATGCGAGCCTTCTTATCTGAGCCATTGGCGTAACGAAGCGGCGTTATTAATGCATTGTCTCAGAAGTGTCGAAGGGTGTTCTTACTTTAGAAACCTTCTGGGACGATTGCATCGACAAAACGCCTGCAGCGAATTAATTCATCTAATAACAAAAGATTGGTGCCTTTATGGAATCGTTAATTCACAATGTTGGACCAGTGCTGGAACTTGTAGGTGTAGGCTTTGAAATTTTAGGTGCGGCAATTATCTGTATTGGCACTTTGCTAGCTTTTATACGCTACGGCCGTTTTGCAGGAAAGCCGCCGGATGAGGCCGAAGCCAAGATCGGGTTCAATCCCTACCGTCGTTTAAAAACTGACATCGGCCGATCGCTACTGCTAGGGCTAGAAGTATTCGTTGCGGCAGACATCATCCGGACGGTTGCCCTCGACCTGACTTTTGAAAGATTGGGCTCGTTGGGATTACTGGTATTGATACGCACATTTGTCAGCTGGACACTCGTGTTAGAAATCGAAGGGCGTTGGCCTTGGCAAGCAGCCGAAAGCAGAAATGGATAAAACATCATGAAGAAAAACAATCCTAAAGAAATATTGAGACTTATCAAAATACTATCACCGCAAGCTTTCCCAAGGTTAGAATACATCTCGCGGGAAGACTTAACGTTAACAAATGTCCGCGAGGGCGGTATCAAGGAAGACGCAACTATCACGACAGACATGCGGTATCCTCAACCAGCTGAATACCCGTTAGGGGCAGAGAACGCACATGGCGAGATCGAAATGCTCGGCGATGTTGAAGCGACCCACTGGTACGCCGACGCGGACGGAATCACCTGGCATTTTGTGACGGCTGGAGACCCAAGTAACGAACCTTTTGTTCTTGTGCACGGTTTCCCTGAAAGCTGGTACACCTTCCACAATCAG
>JBCCFD010000287.1:0-10085 GCA_039029915.1 Chloroflexota bacterium | reverse complement strand
TTATATTGCCCACCAGCTTGATCTCTTTGGCCAGGTTTAAGTGAAACGAAGTTTCTGCTTAGTATAAAACGACGGCTATACACTTCGTTTCCTCGAGGTTCCAAAGCTTTTATCTAACAGGGTTTTCAAATTAGAAACTTCGGAACACTTATGTGAAACGAAGTTCCTGCTTAGAATAAAACGGCGACTATACACTTCGTTTCCTCGAGGTTCCGAAGCGGTTACCGATGCTTAGCAATAACTCGCTCAATGGCATCCAAGCCCCGCTCAAGTTGAGACATTTCAGGCCCAAAGCTAATGCGACAATAGTTGTGATATCGTCGATAGGAACGCCGTCTTTCAGGGTTTACATCAAAAAATGCCCCAGGCACCGTAATGACCTGCTCCTTCAGCCCCTCTTGGAAAAAGGTTAGCCCGTCATTGATTGGCTCAGGTAATTGAGAGAGATTTGCCCACACATAAAACGTGCCGCCGGGCTCTGCTTCAATCAAAACACCCATCTCGCGCACCCGATCAACCACATAATCCCGCTTTTTGCGGAAATGGGTTTGGGTTGCTAAGGCCTGCTTTTTCACCATTTCCGCATTTAGCAGAGAAAGTGCCTCTCCCTGTAGCGGATGATTGGCACCCCCATCTAAAAATGAGCCAGCCGAAGCAATGGCGTCAATCACATCTTTTGGACCGAGCGTCCAACTGAGCCGCCAACCGGGGTAGCGCCAATTTTTTGTTAAGCCATCAATCAAAATAACAGGCGCATTATTCACATCTTCGATGTACTGAGCGGCAGACACCATCGCTGGCGTTTCTGAGTCGGCATCACCCGTGTAAATGTAGTGGGAATAAAACTCATCCAAAACGAGAGAAAATTGATAGTTTGAAGCCATCTGCACCCACTGTTGCAGTTTGTCACCTTCGACGAGTTGTCCAGTGGGATTACATGGATTGCTGATTAGTAAAGCCCGTAGACCTCGTCCTAATATCTCCTTTTTCAAATGATCCGTTGGTGCTTGGTAACGCAAATCTGGGTCGAGCAAAATGGGAATGGGAATAAACGCTTTAAACACACTTAAAAGCTCTTCATAGGCCGTGTAGTCAGGCAAAAAATGCCCCATGTTGATATTGCCCATAGCCGCAGCGATGCGGGTTAAGGCCACCCGTCCGCCACCAGAGATGCTCACATTTTCATAGGTGTATTGGGAACGTTTTCCCTTGCGATAAAGTGCATTGTACATGTCGGCAACACGCTGCCGCAGTTCATTTTCGCCTGTGATGGGGCCATATTCATGCTGAGCCGGATTAATGGTAACAGTTTCAATTCTAGGTGGTGCGCCTGGCAAATCACCGGTTTCTGGGGCACCTTGCCCTAAATTGGCCCACTCAGGATGGCCAGCTTGGTACCCCATCTCCCGAGCTTTGTACATCACGTAGATAACACCCGTCTTGGGAACGATTCTAAATCCAGGAATTTGTTTTTGATTACTCATATTGGAATTTTCCCCTGTCACTAAGCATTTTACAAACTACTTACAATTTCATTGCAACTTTTGGGATTTTAGTCGGTATCTTGGTCAGTAATGGCTTCGGTAAAGCATTTAGGTCTAACAGAATGTTTTACCGCTCACCTTGGAGGTTAACCTCATGGCTGATGTTTATACCGTCACCTTTATTGTTATTGGAATGCTTTTAAGCTTACCAGGATTGCTCGTTGGGCTAAATTTACTCATGCCCAATTTAACGCAGCGGATCGAAACTCGAATTTCGGAAAAGCCGGGCCGAAATTTATTTGTTGGCGTGCCCATCACGGCCGCTTTTGCGCTTTGGATTGCCGTTGCCTCAAACACCGGCTCTGGTGTGCTTCGCGGCTCTGCATTTTTAGCAGGTGGGGTTTGGATGGCGCTGGGCACCATTGGAGCAGCCGGTTTAGCGCGGATGTTAGGTAATCGGCTAAAGCCGCTGACATCCCCTACCTCAGAACTCACTAACCTCGTTCGCGGTGCAGTGGTGTTTGAATTTGCCTGCTTGTTCCCGCTGGTGGGTTGGTTTGTCTTTGCCCCCATTATCGGCATCATGCTGGTCGGGGCAGCCTTTTCATCCCTACGAAGCAAAAGCGTCCCGATTGTGATTGTTCAGGAGCAGAGCGTGGGGGTTGGGTGATTTAGGGGATTGGTGTATTTGTTATTGGTTATTGGGAAGGTTTATTGAGGCTACCTGCACCCTGCCAACATGCCGCTCCGCCACTTGCAACTTATAACCAGATTAGGATGTTCAATATGGCTTTATCAAGACGAGATTTTTTAAGATTAGGTAGCATAACGGCCGTTTCGGCCACGGCCGCCGCTTGTAGCACAGTAGGCCACGAACTCAATCGCCAATCCTTTCCAGAGGAGATAGTCCCGCAGGAATCAGTAACAGGATCCACTGATACTGCCCTGCGGATGTTGAATCGGGCTGGCTACGGACCTCGTCCGGGCGAACTGAATCGCGTCCGGCAAATGGGGCTATCGAGCTATCTTGAAGAGCAGCTTAATCCTCAGGCGATTGACGATACGGCCGTTGACCTCATGATTCGAGGGCTATCTGTCTACCATATGGACCCCAACCAGCTGGTGGAAGTCGAAGAGCAAGATGCGCTGTTTGACCTCATCGGCGGCACTTTCCTGCGAGCCGTTCACTCAAAACGCCAGCTTTACGAAGCAATGGTCGAATTTTGGTCAGATCATTTCAACATCTATGTTCGCAAAGTGCAGTTTATGCCGATGCTCAAAATTCTGGATGACCGAGAAGCAATACGGCCGTATGCCCTGACCAGCTTCCGAGACCTGCTTTACGCTTCAGCCAAAAGCCCAGCGATGCTCTACTATCTTGACAACGTACACAATGAAAAATCCGCTCCCAACGAAAACTACGCTCGCGAACTGCTTGAACTCCATACGATGGGTGTCAACAGTGGCTACACTCAGAAGGATGTTCAAGAAGCGGCCCGAGTTTTAACAGGCTGGACGGTTGGTAAACGGGGTCGGGACACAGGAGTCACTATTTTCGAACCAGATTTGCATGACGCTGGCGAAAAAATAGTGCTGGGCCAGCAGTTTCCAGCGGGGCAGGGAGAAGAAGAGCTTAGCCAGCTCCTTGAGCTGCTGCTGACGCATCCGGCTACGGCCAACTTTATCGCCATGAAGCTGGTGCGCCGCTTTGTGGCTGATGAACCACCAGAATCCTTAATCAACCGAGTGGCTCAAACCTTCACGGAAACAGATGGCGACATTAAAGCGATGCTTCGCGTCATCTTTTTAAGCCAAGAGTTTGCCACCGCGCCCCCCAAGCTTAAACGGCCGTTTACCTACATGGTCTCTGTCGCTCGAGCACTGCAAATCAACATTCGCCTTGGGCGTGGCCGAGAGCTAGGGCAATGGTTCCAGCGGTTGGGACAGGTTCCTTTCCATTGGCCACCGCCTAATGGATACCCCGATGTCTCTGTCGCATGGGCATCGAATTTACTGCCGCGCTGGAATTTAGCCCTTGTAATTTTACATAACGAAATGGCCAATAGTAGCGTGCCGCTTGAAAAGCTTAATAACGCCGCCCCTATTGAAACCAGTGTACAGCTTTTAACCATTTTTTCTGAACTGATGTACGGCCGTTCCCTCACCCCAGATGAAGAATCACTTTTTAATGCTTATTTAGGAGACGATACGGCATTTGATCTCAACAATCCTAAGCTCAAAGACGCTGCTGCCCTGATGCTAGCTAGTCCGTCTTTTCAATGGACGTAACCGACTAGAAGTTAAATGTTGGCGATTCGTTAATCGTTATTGGTTACTCGCCTTTCCGGAACTGCCTAACAATTTATTATGTATAGGACTTACGCAAATAGCGGTCACTGAGCCTGTCGAAGTGACTTTCTTAACCCTTCGACAGGCTCAGGGTGCGTAAGTCCTGATGTAAATAACCCGAATAGCTAAAGAACATCTATCGATCATCACTATTTACTTATCACTTCTCTTTACGCTCTTCTCTCTACTCTTTTCTCAAAAGGAGACACTTATGACCAACCACGTACAAACACACTGTAATGAATATGCGGCCGTCTCTCGCCGCTCGTTTTTGGCTGACGGCATGCAAACGGCCGTTAATTTTATGCTGGGCGGTGCCGTACAGACGCTGCCCGCCTGGATGCCTCGCTTCAGCTTAGCAGACCCCCACAAAGGGCCGGCTGGCGACACCCTCGTTTGTATTTTTTTACGGGGTGGCGCCGATGGCCTCAATATGATTGTGCCACATGGGGATGATGAATATTACGCTCACCGCAAATTTTTAGGGATCCCGCGGCCTGATGACAATTCAACCCAGGCGGGAAACGGCCGTGCGCTTGATCTCGATGGCTTTTTTGGCCTTCACCCCGCTCTCGGCTCACTGCACGACATTTACAGCGGTGGAGCTATGGCGTTTGTACAAGCCACCGGCGCCCCAGATGAGTCACGCTCACACTTTGAAGCGATGGATTTAATGGAGCGCGGCGCAACGAGCAATGGGGATTACACCGGCTGGCTCGCCCGCCATCTGTCAACTCTAAATACTGGAAACGAGTCTGCTTTACGAGCGATTGGTGTGGGAGATATGCTGCCTGCCTCCCTAACTGGGGCCGTTTCTTCGACAGCCCTCAAATCCATAGCAGAATATCATTTGATGGGGCAGGATGAGCAGGTTGGGCAAATGCAAACCTTGCTACAGTCTCTTTACAATCAAAAAGAGGATTTGCTCAGTTCTGCCGCTAATCAAACGTTTGCTGCCATTGATATTTTGGGGCAGGTTCACAGTGAAGGGTATGTGGCGCAGGGACGGCCGTATGCCGAACAAGAGTTTGGTCAAGCGCTCAAAATGGTCGCTCAGCTGATTAAAGCGGATGTGGGCGTTGAGGTAGCTTGTGTTGATTTAGGCGGCTGGGACACTCACGTCGGACAAGGGGGCGCACAAGGTTACATGGCTAATCTATTAACTGAGTTATCCGAAGGATTAGCTGCATTCTATGAAGATTTACAGGCTCAAATGGGGAAGGTTACTGTCGTTGTCATGTCTGAGTTTGGGCGGCGTTTACAGGAAAATGGGGGCCTCGGCACCGACCACGGCCACGGCAGCATGATGATGCTCATGGGCCACGGTATCAACGGGGGGCGCGTCTATGCCGATTGGCCCGGATTGCACGATGATCAGCTTGTTGGCCCCGGTGACCTCGCCATCACCACAGATTATCGGGATATTTTGGGAGAGGTTATTCGGAAAAGATTAAACAATCCGATGATAGACAGCATTTTTCCAAACTACGCTATTAATGAGCTAGGGCTTGCGGTGCCTACTGTTTACTAATCTTTCATTAACCGTCATTTGAAGGATAAAAACCAAGCGGAAGGTTGACGAAACCTCAGGGTCTGTTCATTGCCATTCCCATCAGTTGATGCTAGACAGAACACTAAGTAAAGCCAAAACTATTGTGATGGATAAGAAACGATTTGAGCTTTACTTCAAAGCGAACAAAAATTTATCAACCCGTTTTTATCCATCTAATCTTTTTTGTTTGCACTTAGACTATCGAGTTGATTTTATCGATGAGTGTGTTGATACGAATGGGCTTCGTGAGGAAATGTTGACACCCAAGAGACGCCGCCCGCTTGGCATTAAATTGAATCACGTCTGCTGTAATAACCAGTAAAGGCGTCTGCACGTTAGCGGATCGGATTTGTTTAATAACTTCATACCCATCAATATCCGGCAGCTGAATATCAATCATAATTAGCCTAAAAGGGTGCGAAATCGCCATTTTCACCCCTTTTTGGCCTGTTTCTGCAGCAATGCACTCATACCCCATCTTTTCAGTCACCCGCTTTACTAAACGCATATTGTCAGGGTTGTCTTCAATGTATAGAACGATGTCCTGCTCTCGATGATTCATTTAAGCCTCAATCTTTTCTTTGATGGGTATTTGAATATGGATAGAGGTTCCTTCCCCAGATTGTCCGGTGCTATCAGCCCAAATCTCGCCCTGATGCATCTCAATTAATCGTTTGCTGATGGGCAACCCTAATCCGGTGCCTCTCGTTTTACGATGCTCTTGATCATCGATACGATAAAAGGCGTCAAAGATTTGAGATAGCTGACTGGACGGGATACCTAATCCCGTATCTTTGATGATGATTTCAACCTGCTCATCAAAAACGGCCGTTACGACTTCTAAGCCACCAGCCTCCGTAAATTTAATCCCATTTTCAATAATATTAATAAATACTTGGCGCAAGCGGTGTTGATCGCCACTAATCATAGCAGGCGTATCGGCAAAATGGGTTTCAATCGCTAACTGTTTTTTATCTGCTAACGGCCGTAAAGAGTGAATTACCTCAAGCAAAATGACATTCACATCCGTCTCTGTCACTTCCAACAGCAGCTCCCCAGCCTCAATTTTGGCCATATCAAGAATGTCATTAATCAACGACAGCAAATGCTCGCCGTTGCGATAAATGGTCTCTAGTTCCTCTTTCATATCATCGGTTACAGGGCCGACATATTCCCCTAAAATAATTTCAGTAAACCCCAAAATTGAGTTGAGCGGTGTTCTGAGTTCGTGGCTCATGGTGGCTAAAAACAGAGATTTTAGGCGGTCCAGTTCTTCTAGCTCCAACGCTCGTTTCGACAGTTTTTCATTCGCTTCAGCTAGTTCATTCGTCCGCCGCTGAACGCGTAATTCAAGCTCATCTTTTGCCACTCGCTCGTTGGTCACATCACGAAAAACGAGAAGCTGACCTCGAAACTGCTGCCAATAATCAAGCAAGGGAGATATTTGAACATCAAATGTTTTGATTTCATGCCCCATATCAATCTTGAGCTCAACTCGGGCCGAGCGCACTCTATCTATCTTGTCGGCAATTTCTTTATTTGAAATAAATGCACTTAATTTTTGACCCACAATGGTTTGCTCATCCGCTTTAAGCAACTGTTTCGCCATAAAGTTAAAATCAACGATTCTCTGCAGATAGTCGATCACCACAAATCCATCTTCCATATGTTCAATAATGGCTTTGCGTCCAATTGGAACAATGTCAAATAGCTGCAATCGATAGATGGCTAAGCCCACGCTAAGAGCACTAACAATAAAGGCGACTGGTGAAAAATCAAACAGGGTGATGCCGCTTACAAATAGAAAGTTGGCTATCCACGGCAAAACCGCAGCCAGCAAAATCAAGTAATTTTGACGTCTAAAAATGGCTTGAGATCTGTAAATCGCCCATAGAAAAGTAATCGTTCCAATAAAAATCAGCAGGTAAGAGTAGGCAGAGTGCACCCAAAACCAAATGCCATATGTGGCTGAAAAAACGGGTAAAGCCACGGAAGTATCTAGGGTCACGGTTTGCCAAACGAGGTTAAAACGGTCATTGAAAAATACAAGCAAAACCGTCATTGTAGGAATAATAAAGTAAAGATATTTCGTCTTTGAAAATCGATTATCTGTTCGATTCGTATACTGTTGCGCAAACAAGAACCAGGCCACCGGCACAGTGACAATGCCAATATATTCTATCTGTGCCCAAAGGATCTTGGCGTCAAGAGAGCCAACGCCCAGTTCGAACCCATACCCTATCGACCAGAAAGCACCTGATACACAGAGCAAAATAAAAGACCCAGCCCAATTTTGATCAGGCTGCCGCCGCCACACCATCAATGCTAAGATAAATCCGAGCAATGCTGTAAAAAATTGCAGCGTGATGAAGAAGAAAAATTCCCAAATCAAACTATTTTCCAATTATCATGTCATTCATCAAGCGAACAACACAATGATAGTTACTAAACTATTTTGATTCGTGGTTTTTTGGCGGAAAACGGTCAACCCTACATGATGTAGTCTATTGAGCACGGCTAGGCCATATCAAAATGGCAACTGATTACGTTCACTTGCATGCGCCATGATAACACTCAAAAACTACGATCTAGCACATCATAACATACTATAGCAAATCATGGTCATGCTCTTGAGGATGATGAATTATTCTTTTGTTGAATAGTGAGAATAAGAATGGAAGATTTAGCAGTCAACAGCTCAGTTCTGATTCCTTTCATCTAGCAACTGGAAAGCTGATACCGTGCTCTTTCTCAAGCGATTTTCTATTACCTAATTTGGGATTGGGGCATTGATTTCTTGCTCAAGTTGAAGAATAAACTGCTGGGTGAAAGTGTAAAACGGCCGTGCCAACCTTTTAGCAGACTCTGTATAAAGATCGTCATAAAGACTAAGCTGAAAGTTAAGCTGATCGACAATGGTTGGCCCAATCCCCGTCCCGTCGGCAAAACGACCTTCAAACTGCTGGATAGAAAACCTCCACGTCTCCCCTTTAATATTTAGCGGATCATACTCTTCTTTCCAATGTTTAGAGGAAAAGGCACGTATAATGCCAACCGCACCAAACAGCTCCATTCTGTCAGCATCACGCAGTAGGTCTGCCAACCAGTCACCCGGCTTTGGAGAACTGTGTAACCGAATAGCGTTATAAATTTGCTTTATTTTATTTTTTGAAAAGTGATCCTGTTTTTCTAAAAAGTCGGTGGCAATGTCAGCCCCAATTTCGGCATGGTGCTGTCTTTCGGTTACATAGGCAAGGCCGATATCATGCAATAAAGCCGCGGCTTCGATTAACTCTAATTCGGGGCGTTGTTCATGCTTTGCCAAAATCAACGCCCAATTCCGCACTCTGTCTACATGTTTAAAATCGTGACCAATCCTCCGCTCTGGGTTGGTCACTTTAGCCATCGTCTCCTGCACGAAAGATTCGATTTCCGCAATTTTATTTTTCACGACCTGTTATCCAAAAATAAACGCCAACCGCAATAGCGGCTACAACGAAAATCAAGACACAACTGGCTAGCGCAATAATTATCATAGAGAGACCTTGTTAACGGACGGCAAGCAATTGGTTATTCATAATTTAGCTTGTCGCCCCTTCACCTTGTAATCGTTTCAAGCAGACACAGCATCAGCTAATTACGGCCGTATCTCCACCACCACACCCGGCTCAGCCCACTCATAAAGCAGGGCAATGTTTTCATTGCTAAGCAAAATGCAGCCGTAAGTAACCGGTGCCCCCAAATTTTGGGTCCAAAGCAGATTAACCCCATCACGGGTTGGAAATCCGTGGAAGCCATTGAAAAACTCAACGCCAGGAGCCGGTTGATACACACTCATAAAATTAGGCATATGTAAATCCCAAATACCCGCGTACGCGTTCTCATAATGAGCTTGAATTTGGAAGATGCCCGGATTCGTGGGGCTAGAGGCAATGCCAGTGCTGGCGAGCCAATCCCACTTCAGCGCCCCATTTTCATAGACCCAAACGCGCTGCTCGCTAATGCTGACCACAATGCGTTTGTTTTCAACGATGGGCAGCGGCAACAGCACATCTGGAGAGGGTACTGAGATATTTTGCCCTGCGGCCAGTGCTTCACCTACTAGCGGATTGGCCTGTTGCAGCCAGGGGTACGGGAACCCAACTTGACGACCAATGCTGGCCAGCGTGTCGCCCGGCTGAACGGTGTAATTGCTCTCGGTGTGGAAGATGCGCAAACGAATGTCGCCGTCGCCACTTTGAATCGCTTCGGATACGGCCGTTAACGCCTCATCTGTCTCCACAAATCGACCTGGCCCCAAAGCCGCCATCCGCTCTTGGAAAAACAGCGTCCCTGCCTCGCGATCCAGCGACCAGCTAAACTGGCTCTGGTTGGCTGGATCAACAGCCATTGTTAACCATTCCCCCCAAATGGCGGGAGAAACAACCCATGTCACTTCAAAATCATTAATGGGATCGTACGCATTAATGGCCACCGAAGTGGTTAACAATGCCTCAGCCTGAGCAGCGGTAGCACTAACATCAGTGATAGTGGCTGGTACTGGATTCGTAATCAGGGGCAAACGGCCGTTCATCACCACGGTAGCCCCATTTTCCATGAGCCACCCTTTTGTAGCCGGCACATCAAGCTCCCGCCCATCGACAGCCGGATTAATTTTAACACGGCCGTTAACAATTTCTATGTGGGCATCAATAGGTGCC
>JBCCFD010000286.1:0-10089 GCA_039029915.1 Chloroflexota bacterium | reverse complement strand
GTCGCCGCCACCTGTGTCGGTAAAGCACAGCGTGCTTTAGAGCTTTCCCAAGAGTGGGCCGCCACGCGCGTCCAGTTTGGCAAGCCAATCGGCAAATTCCAAGGCGTTTCGTTTAAGCTAGCCGATATGGCCACCCAAATACGCTGTGCCGATCTCATTACGCTGGAAACGGCGTGGCGAGCCGATCAAGGCACCGCCAAAGATGAAGATTTCGCCATGGCCAAACTTTTTGCCTCTGAAATGCTGGCCAAGGTAACGGATGATGCGATTCAAATTTTCGGTGGTATGGGTCTAGCTGAGGAAAATCCAATTGTCCGCTTCTGGCGTGACGCTCGCGTTGAAAGAATCTGGGACGGCACCAGTGAAATTCAGCGACACATTATTTCACGTTCCTTGTTACGGCCGTATGGCGCGTAAATAACGAAAACAGCCGTGAGAAATGCAGCATTTCTCACGGTTGCTTATTCAAAACTTAGAGGCCACCAATCATTACATTATCAATGCGAATCGTTGGTGTCCCAATGGCTCCCATAAACGGTAAGAAAATCAAATCATTCGCCACTGCCTTAACATTCATCAACAGTTGATCCAACGGGATCGCTACGGTTACACCATTGACCGGATGTGTTAATTTACCATTTTCAATCCAAAAGCCTTGAGCCGATACTGAATAGTCACCGCTAACAGGATTAATGCTATTGGTGTTCATCGTATTCACGACGTACAGCCCGCTTTCCACATTGGCAATCACATCCTCAGGCGAATCAGGACCGGGCTGAATATAAAAATTGCTTGACGAAAGAGAGGGCGCTTGACGATGAGACCCACGAACTGCATTACCTGTGCTTTGCCCACCATCCTTGCGAGCCGTATAGCTATCTTGCAAAACTGTTTGCAAGACCCCTTCATCGATAAGCTTGGTGGCTCGTGTTGGCACGCCTTCGTCATCAAACGGCCGAGTTGCCATCCCGCGAGGTAAACGGCCGTTATCCAACAGCGTCACGACATCAGACGCCACATCCTGCCCCATTTTGCCGTGTAGAAACGAGCGGTTTTTTTGCATCGCTTCGGCCGTTAAGGCTCGTGAGATAGCCCCTAAAATGCCAGACGCTGCAAAAGGGGAATAAACCACCGGCGCTTGTTGAGTTTCAACCGGTTTGCCACCCAGCAAACGGGCTGCTTTTTGACCAGCATCAGCCCCAATTTTCTGAGGATCAACATCCTCTAAAAATGAAGAAACACCAAGACCAAAAGCGGTCGTGCGATCATCACCATCCATCGCCATCGCCATTAAAAAGCCGGCCACAAATGTCGATTGATAGCTGCCTGAAAATCCTTTTGAGTTGACAAGTGCAACCTGCTGAATGCCATCAAAATAGGTTGTGCGATTTGTCATCATCACGCGAGAATCTGCTTCTAACGCAGCCTTTTCTGTTAATTGAGCAAACTCTATTTTTTTCTCCATCGGTAAAGATTGCAGATTTGGATCAAAAAGTTCTAAATCTCCCTCAGGAATAGGCTCAGGATCTGGTAAAAGCCGATGCTCGTCGGCATCAGAAATTTCAGCCAGCGTCATCGCGTTTTTTGTTGTCTGCTGAATATTCACAAGTGAAAAATCAGAAGTGAAAGCATAGCCCATTTTGCCATCTCGAAAGACGCGAATACCGATCCCTTTGCTCCCCGCATGAGAGAGTTTCTCAACTTCACCGCGATCGACATTGATTTCGGTTTGTGAGCCATGATTGATATACGCTTCTGCCTCAAATCCCTCTTTTTCAGCTTGGGCAATGACCGATTCTGCTATTTTTAAATAATCCATCGTTATACCCCCATCATCCCTGAAATCTCTTTGTCAGTCCCACCAACGGTTAGCTTCGGAATCCGAACGGTCGGCTGACCAACGCTAACCCGTGCGCTTTGCATCTTACCGCACATCCCCACACCGGGGTCTAACGCCAGATCATTTCCAATCATATCGATTTGCTTGAGTGATTCGGGACCGTTGCCAACTAATGTAGCGCCGCGGATGGGTGCAGTTAATTTGCCATCTTCAATAAGATAGCCTTCTGTGATGGTAAATACATAATCACCACGGCCGATTTCAACCTGTCCGCCCCCCATCTTCTTGGCATAAATACCTTTTTTAACGGAGCGAATGATCTCTTCTGGGTCATGAGGACCAGCATCGATATACGTATTAGTCATACGAGGCATCGGCATGTGTCGAAATGATTGCCGACGGCCGTTTCCTGTTGACGCCCGACCGGCTCGTCTCGCTTCTGTGAGATCCCACATGTACTCTTTCAAAATACCATTCTCTATCATGACCGTTTTTTGTGTAGGCGTGCCTTCATCATCAAACCGTAAAGAGCCACGCCGACCGGGAATGGTGCCATCATCAACGGCCGTTAAAAAGTCAGGCCCAACTCGTTCACCCACCAAATTAGCGTAGGCAGAAGAACCTTTTGTCACAAAATCAGCTTCCATGCAGTGCCCACACGCCTCATGGAACAGCACGCCGCCCCAACCATTGTTAATCACAACCGTCATTTCACCCGCAGGGGCTGGTTTGGCATCCAGCATCAATACTGCCGACTTGGCGGCATCTTCAATAGCGGCATAAGGATCACGCTCATCAAACAGTTCAAGCCCTAACTGCCCGCCTATGGCTGCATTCATCGTTTGGCGAACGTCTCCTCTTTGGGCTGTGACAAAACCAGCTAGCTCAATAATTTGGCGATCATCCTCAGCCCAAACGCCGTCTGAGTTGTAAATCCACACCTTTCGGCTAACCTGATTGTATCTTGCCGCAACCTGCACGATTTCTGAACTGTAGGCTCGTGCCGTGCTGTCCATTTTGCGCAAGACAGCCGCTTTATCAACGGTGCTCATCTGGTCAAACGGCCGTTTTATTTCAAAGTTTAATGGGCTAACTGAACGGGTTAAATCAATTGAGACACGTGGCTTATTCGTCCCTTTAGCCGCTGCTGCGGCCGCTTTTGCTGCCTCAATCAACGCCTCTTCCGTTAAATCATCAGTAAACGCATAAGCGGCCGTATTGCCATAAAATACGCGAACACCACCACCCAAATCATTACCCTGTGTGGCTCCCTCCAAGCGCCCATCATCAAGGCGCAAATTTAAATTTTCTACATTTTCCAAATAAACTTCAGCTAAGTCACCACCATTCTGCAAACCTGCCGAAAGAATCTTCTGTACAGATTCTTTGGATAGCATAAATATCTCCTTTTCAATTTGAAATGAAATTTTTAGTTTAGGCAATCACTCGGAACTATTAGACATACATCTAACGTCAATCATAACAAACATCAAAATTTTGACAAAATAGATGAGCCTTTCTTTAACACAAAGGCTCAAAGAATATAAAAATCAAAAAAGACGCAATGCTAAAACCAAAGGACACGGGTTAAAATCATTTTATTGTGTCAATGGCGGGCGGTGCTGCTTTCGAAACAGCAAGCGTCGAATCCGAGCATGTTTCTCTCGGGTTAGAGGATAGTAGTATGTCACCACAATCGCTAAGATAAGCATGATGGCACCAATTGGCCCAGTTAAAACGCGAATGGCATTCAACGCAGTTTGGGGCTGTGTAAAGATTGTGGCCCCTGCAGTTGGATTCAAATAGCCAAACCATCCCAAGACCTGCAGGGCAATAAAGGTTGAAAATGCACCGGTCAATTTTCTGGTAAAGTTTTTGACACCGTAATAGATGCCTTCAAACCTTTGCCCGATCCGCAATTCATCCCACTCCATCACGTCAGGGAAAATAGCATCAGGCAACACGTGAGCAGCAGATGCGCCAATACCAGCCAAGAAAGCTATCAATAGCGTTGCGTTAACTTGCCCAGGACCAATGGAAAAGACCGTTAACTGCACGATAGTCCAAAAGGCAAGGGCTGACATATAAGCTTTTCGCTTACCGTATCGCTTTGAGAGGCTATTCCAGATGGGTAAAGTCAAAACGGCCGTTATCAACAGCACGCCCAAAACAGCTGACTCCAAGGCTAAATTAATACCAAACAAATTAGCTTCTCCTAATAAATCGCCTTCAGCCACCCAGTAAGTCAGGAAAAATGGCAGCATGAGCGCAATCAGGTCAAATGTCATCCAGTTGAGCATGTAAATCCCCGTGGCAAATCGAAAAGGGATATTCTCCCAAGCCGTTTGCAGCATCTCTCGCATAGACGGCGTATCTTCCTCTTCTTCACCTTCAAAATCTTGCTCTTTCACAAAGAAACCAATCAGCAAAAGCGGTACAATGGCTGACGCACCAAAAATAGCTGATACCGTGATGTATCCCTGCTGTTGGGTTGCCCCACCGGCCACGGCCGAATTGACAATAATCGGGGCCGCCACAGCCACCACAAGTGAAGACAAAAGGTTGAACAGCATGCGAAAGCTCGTTAACGACGTTCGTTCATGATAGTTCGGAGTGATTTCTGGTGTGAGGCTGTAGTAAGGGACTGACACAATGCTTTGGAACGTGTCAGCCAGCATAAACGCAAAGGTAACGGTCAGAAAAACAAGAAAGGTGCTTTCAAAAGGAGGTGCCCACCAGAGGAACATAAACCCCAGCCCGAACGGAATGGCCCCATAGACTAAGAATGTACGACGCTTCCCAAAACGGCCGTTTTCCAGCCGATCGCTAATGTAGCCAATAAACGGATCATTAAATGCATCCCACAAAATACCAAACAGCGTTGCAAACGAAGCGAGACGCGGGTCTAAACCAACCACATCTACCAAAAAAATCGCGTAAAAAATCAAGCGCAGGGTGTTGTAGCTCGACACCCCCCAATCACCAGCTCCATATAAAATTTTAACCCAAACGGGCAAGCGTTCAGTGGCAACACCATTAGCAGCTGTGGTTTCCTGGCTCATTTCCTTTTTCCTCTTCTCAAAAAAATCTAACGAATTCGCGTCTTAAGTGAAACGAAGTTCCTGTTTTGAATAAAACAACGACTATAAACTTCGTTTCCTCGAGGTTCCGAAGTTTTCATCTAACAAGGTTTTCAAACTAGAAACTTCGGAACACTTAATTCTCACATCAATGCTTCTTCAAATAGTTGGCCCAATATTGATATTCCCTCACTAATCTGTGCCTCACTGGCAATTGTAAAACTCAATCGAACGGTATGATGTCCAGTGTCATCATGAAAAAAGGCGCTACCGGGCATGTAAGCGACTTTATTCTCAATCGCTTTTTTAAGGAGGTGGGTCGCGTTCACTCGATTTGGCAGCTCACACCAAACAAACATGCCACCGGTTGGCCGCGTATACTGTACTTCGGACGGAAAGTAGTTGGAAACGGCCGTTAACATCCAATCTCGCTGCTGACGATAATAAGATCTCAATTTCAAAATGTGGCGCTCCATAAAATCATCCTCCAAAAGGTCTGCCACAAAATGCTGAGTATAAGTAGCAGATTGCAAATCAGACGTTTGCTTGGCTGTGATCAGCCTGTCGATTAACCAGTCAGGCACAATCATCCAAGCCAGGCGCAAGCCCGGTGCTAAAATTTTGGAAAAGGTGCTTGCATACACCACATGCTCAGGCGCCAATTCATATAAATTAGGCAAACGCTCACCCTCAAAACGAAGCTCACCGTAGGGATCATCTTCTAGGATTGGCACATCATAGCTTTGGGCCAGTTGTGCCAGTTGCCTGCGTCGGGCAAGGCTCATGTTTACACCAGTTGGATTCATAAAATTCGGAATCGCATAAATCAGACGAGGGTCTTGCTGAAACGCTTTTTCAAGCTCATCTGGAAGCATCCCCTCATCATCACAAGGTACGGCGATAAATTCAGCGCCATAAATAGCATATGTGCTCAAAGCACCGGCATAGGTTGGTGCAGCCACGATTATTTTATCGCCCGGCATCACAAGGAGCTTGGCTGAAATGTCAAGCGCCTGCTGGGAACCAGAGATTACAACAACATTTTCAGGAGCAGCATTTCTGCTGCGAGAAGCCACCCAATTTCGCAAGGTAATTAGCCCTTGGGAATTGCCATATTGCAACACCTCAGGCCCATTTGATTGAAATATTTGTTTAGCTTGATACCCTATCACCTGAGTCGGAAACAGTGAGGGCTCGGGTTGTCCAGCAATAAAAGGAATAATGTCAGGATGTGAAGCTTGGCATAATATTTCACGAATCGCTAAGGGGTGCATACGCTGGGCGCGAGCTGATAAGTGGCGAGTGAGTGACATTTATTTATTCTCCGTAAATCCTTCTACCATATCTAACACCACTTCTCGCAAATCGCCACGATTGGGTAGCGAGCCTAACATGCCATACATCGCGGCTGACCGTTCAGGTAGCCCATCTCCGCCGGCCATACTGCCTGCCGCAATTTTTGTGAGCCAACTCACCCAAGCTTCTGGCAAAACGGCCGTTAACCATTGGGCCATTCTCAAGACTAGCTGATTGAGCCACTTAGCGGGAGACGGCCGTTTAACTTTGGCAACAGCCCGTTCAATATCCTGCAAAAACTGCTTTGTTTGATCAATATGCTGCTGCATCAATGTTACGTGCAGACTCGAAGGGAATTGCTGGCGATCCAGATGCCACCCTAGCGCCTGAAGCTCATCCCCAACTTCAAAAATATCTATTGTCTTAGAGGCTATTGCAAAAATAGTTGCCTTTGGATCACCAAGAATTTGTAAATCAGGCAGTTCAGCAATGCCAGCAAATAGCCGGTTTCTAGCCTGCATGACCTTATCTGCAATTGCCATATAGCCGGACTCCCCCATAAAGTTAAGCACTGCCCACGCTGAAGCAATGGCACCGCCAGGCCGAGTCCCGCCCATCGATGGCGAGGCATAAATACCTCCTGGCCAGTTCATATAGGCAAAAAGCTGGTGACGACGCAACGCCTTATCGCGGTACAAAATAACTGACGCCCCCTTTGCTGCATACGCGTATTTATGCAAATCAGCCGAAATACTCGTCACGCCAGGCACAGATAAATCAAAATCAGGTATCTCATACCCAACCTTTTTAATGAACGGCAGAATAAACCCGCCTACGCACGCATCAACATGGAATAGAATGCCATTTTCCTGAGCAATTTGTGCCAAATCAGAAATTGGATCGATAGCCCCATGTGGGTAAGCTGGCGCCGAACCAACCATCAAAATCGTAGCGGGTGAAATGGCACCTCTCATTTTTTCCACATCGGCACAATAGTTCGAAGCCAGCGGTGCATGCACAATCTTAATGCCAAAATAATGTCCTGCCTTTTCAAAAGCGGGATGAACAGAAATAGGGGCCACAATTTCCGGCGAATGATGTTTAGGATCCGTTTCGGGAAAATTAGTTTTGGCCCATTCGCGGGCGGTATAAACAGCCATCAAAATGCTCTCGGTGCCACCAGAGGTCATGTTCCCAGCTGCCAATACCCCACCACCTAACAAGTTTATGGACATGCTTATCACGTCGCTTTCAAACCGTTTAAGGCTCGGAAAAACTGTTGGGTTCAAGCCATTCTCAGACATGAACATGGTATAGGCTTCTTTGGCAACCTGGCTCACCTCTTCCCCAGCATGAAACACCAGCGAAAAGACCTTACCCTCCCGCCAATGCGCATCCTCTGCCCTGGCTGTTTCCATTTGTTGAAATAGTTGTTCTTTCGGGATAGGTGTTGATGGCAATTTCACAGCGCAATCCTTTAATTTTATTTTGCGATATATGGTGCTTATTTTACGGCCGCAGGGGCTGGATTCTCACCAATTTCCACAAGCTCTGAAAGGGTTAAAAATTTAAAACCGCGTTTTTGCAAAGCAGGAATAATCTTATGCAGAACGGATGGTGTATGCTGCCGCTCTGTCTTCCCATCGTGCAAAATAATAATGGACCCTGGTTGTGTATTGCTTAAGATATAGCTACTGGCAAACTCTTTAGAGCGGATTTGGGCATCAAATGGATAAACTGAGCCGATGACCGTGCGGTACTTAAACGGCCGTATTTGAGCCAGCATTCGGTCATTGTACCAACCCGACCCTGGGCGAAACCATTTGACATCTGCATATTGCGAAATAATGTGATGCGCTTGAGAAACTTGCTCTAAAAATTCTGATTCGTTCAAACCGATTGAGCGAGCGTCATTCATCAAATGGTTCCCTAATTCATGCCCTTCAGCGACCAAGCGCTGCAGCACCGCCTCATTCCCTGGCACGTTATCACCCAGAATAAAAAAAGTGGCCTTAATGTCGTGATCTGCCAAGATATCTAGAATTTGTGCAGTCAACGTTTCGTGCGGGCCATCATCAATCGTTAAGGCGATCACTTTTTCGGCCGTGTCAACATGAAACAAGACCTGCTCAGTCGTCGACTGTTCTAACCAGCGTGAAAAAATACGAGATTTAAAGAAAAACCCAAGCGCAGCCAGCGAACTAATTCCTGAAAAAAGGAGCATTCTGCGGGAGAATTTCTGATTGAAAAAAGATTTCATTTTGCTGGTTCATTCACCAATAAGCGGCGCAGCACTTTGCCAATAAACGATTTTGGCAGCTCGTCACGGAATTCGATATCCCAGGGCACAGCGTATGGCTCTAATCGTCGTTTACACAGTTCAAGAAGCTCTTCTTTTGAAAGCTCTGCCCCGGGTTTGGGCACCACAAACGCTTTTACTTTTTGTCCATCACCAGCTTTGCCAATACCCACAACTGCTACTTCCAAAACGCGTGCATGCTCATAAAGCACCTCTTCCACGTCCCTTGGGAATACGGTGTACTCTCCAAACACAATTGTGTCTTTTTTACGGCTAATGATTCTGAAATAACCATCATCATCTTGAACAGCAACATCCCCGGTATCTAGCCAGCCGTTATCCAGCACGGTGTGATTATCTAAACTTCCGTCCGCTTGCCAATATCCCTGCATGACCTGCGGTCCCCGCACCACTAACTCACCAATCTGGCCCACTGGCACATCCTCACCTGTCACTAAATCGATGATTTTAGCATCAGTATTTGGCAGGGGAACCCCAATTGAACCCGGTTTACGCACCCCGTAAAGCGGGTTGGCGTGAGTTACAGGGGATGCTTCGGTTAAACCATACCCTTCTACTAAACGGCCGTGGCTTAGCTTTTCAAACGCTTCTTGAACTTCAATAGGCAAGGGGGCAGCACCACTTATGCACGCCTTAACAGAGGATAGCCCAAATTCACGCACGTTGGGCATCTTGTTGATGACCATATACATGGATGGCACGCCGGGAAATAGGGACACATTATGATCTCTAATTTGCTCAAGTACGGCTTGGGGATCAAAGGCCGGCAAAAGCACAATTTTGGCTCCCAGTGCGATTGGCATACTCATCGCGCTGATTAACCCATAGCTGTGTAGCAACGGCACGACCGAAAGGCAAACTTCTTTTCCATACCGCAAATCTGGCACCCAGTGACGGGTTTGTAAGGTATTAGCAACCAAGTTTTGATGAGAAAGCGCGACCCCCTTCGGCTGGCTGGTCGTGCCGCTTGTAAACAAAATTGCCGCCAAATCGGTGTGTTGAATCACCACATTGAGCGGTTCGGTTGGTGCATCCTGCCGAATTGTTGACATACGATGCCCTATCGTGCGGGCGAGCTCTTTATGTTTCTCTTCTTCATCAGCGATACCAAACCGCTGAATCAATTGAAGATAGGTTTTTTGAGAAACGGCCGTTCTTAAATCAGCAAAGATAAATTTATCCAAACCAGTTTGCTGCTTTATAATATGAGCTAGCTGGCTAAAACTTCTGACCGTTACCAGCACCTTTGGCCTAATTTCAACGACTTGCGCCACAATCGTTTTGGCATCCGCCTCCGCATTAGGTAAAACGGCCACCCCACCCGCTCGTAAAACGCCATAAAACGCCACAATCATCTGCGGCATATTGGGCAGAATGAGCATGACGCGGTCCCCGCTTCTGACCCCCATACCGTGAAAGACGTGGCTCATCTGATTGACCTGCTCATCCAATTCACGATAAGTCAAGCTATTGTCATAGAACTGAATAGCCGTTTTCTTTGGCAACCAAGCGGCGGTGCTTTCAAGGAAGTCGGATAACGGCCGTTTTGGAAT
>JBCCFD010000285.1:0-10120 GCA_039029915.1 Chloroflexota bacterium | reverse complement strand
GGTTTTTCAAGAAACGCCAGTGATTGCCAGTCTGTTTAGAAACCTCAGAGGTTTGCAACAATGGTACTGTGTAACTCCAGTTAGTAAGTTTTAATCGCACGCGCCAAACGCTGAACGCCTTCATCAATTTGCTCAGCGGGGGTCATAGAAAAGCTAATGCGCAGGGCATTTTGGCCTGAGCCGTCAGTAAAAAATGGTTGACCGGGCACAAAGACCACTTTTTGTTCAACCGCTTTGTCGAACAGCTTTAGGGCATCCATCCCTTCTGGTAATCTGGTCCAGAGGAACATGCCGCCCTCCGGAATGGTGTGTGAAATGCTGCTTGGGAAGTGCTTTTTTATAGCAGCCACCATTAAGTCGCGCTGATTTTTGTATAAATTCTGGATACCTTTCAGATGCGCATTGTAATCATTGTCGAGCATAAATTGATGGATGATGTATTGTGAAAGCTGATTGGAGTGTAGGTCCGAAGCCTGCTTTGCGATCAGTATCTTGTCCATCAAATGCAAAGGCCCACAAATCCAGCCCATGCGCATGCCGGGCGACACGACTTTAGAAAAAGAGCCCATCAAAAAGCCAAGTTCGGGTGCATATGAAAATAGGGGTGGTGTGTCCTCGCCGCTAAACCGCAGCTCATTGTAGGGATCATCTTCAATGAAATGGGTGCGGGTCGATTTAAAAATCTCGGCCACTTCTTTTTTAATGGCTGGCGTGTAGCTAATACCGGTTGGATTTTGAAAATTTGGCAGTGTGTAGACTAGTTTGGCGTCGCTGATCTTTTGGGCAAGTACGGCCGTATCTATGCCATCATCATTGAGCGGCACAGCATCAAACACCGGTTCGTATAATCGCAAGGCATGAATCCCGCCCATGTAGCTTGGTGCCTCCACAATCACTTTGTCACCAGGATCAAGCATGGCTTTGGCAATGAGATCAAGCGCTTGCTGGGAGCCATTGGTGATAAGGATATTTTCGGCCGTGACGTTCATGCCGTATTTTTCTTGATACCGATTGGCAATCCATTTCCTCAGCGGTTCATATCCCATGCTCACGCCATACTGGAGCGCCTTTGTACCGTGCTGGGTCATTACTTTTTCAGCCGCAATTGAAATTTGCTCAATGGGGAAAGTTACTGGGTTTGGCAGTCCTCCAGCAAATGTAATAAAAGAAGGATCCTGAGCCACTTTCAATAGCTCGCGAACAAAAGATTTTTGCATTTTGCCCATGCGGGCTGCAAATGGTGCATCCATAACACACACTCCTTTATATCTATAAAGGGGGATGATATAGAGACAATGTATGAATTACAAGAGACAATATAGCTGATTGCAGTATGACAATTTGAAATTGGATAAGCAAATGGCTCATTTTTATTTACCATCTTGAAAGTTTATAATTCAAATTGGTGTAAAAAGGAGATGCCCTATGTCTGAGAGTTTGCGGATTGTTACATTTAATTACCTGCCAATCGCTTTTGATTTACTGGTCAACTGGATTACTGAAAATGGTCACAAGCATGTCCTGGCAGTCACCACGCCTGGTCCACAGTCTAGGCCAACGCCATCCTATGCCGAAGTTGTCCAAAAAGCACCTCGTGATGTGGATGTACTGGTCACAACACGAATAAGAAAAGTCGCGACCCCGCTCATTCGCGAATTAAAACCGGATCTAATCACCTGTTTCTCGTTCCCTTATCGCATCACGCCAGAGCTTTGTGAAATACCTACCCACGGTGCAGTGAACCTTCACCCAGCCGTTTTGCCTGCTTACCGAGGACCAAATGTCATGCGCCAATTTTTTGATGGCGCACCTGTATTTGGCTCAACGGTCCATTGGATCGCGCCAGAATATGATACTGGCCATATTTTAAGCCAGCGCTCACGCCCCATGCCGTCAGGTGAGTTTCACCTTCAGGAAACATTGATGCAGTGGCTGGGCATGATGACTGAAACGATTAATGAAGGGTTTGCTAAGGCGCTTGCTGGTGATCCGGGCGTTGCGCAAGATGATGATTTAGCCACCTATGCCGCCCCGTTCTCAGATGAAGATTTAGAGATAAATTGGCAAGAATCCTGTGAAGATATCAGTAGGAAAGTGGCTGTATTAAGCATGGACCTTAATGAGTCAGCCACCGTGATGATTGATGGCAAGCAATTTAAAGTGGCAAAGGTTGAACAAGTAGATCATCAAATGACAGGACAAACTGGTTATCTAATTGAAAAAAATGAAAATGATTACCTATTTGAGGCTAAAGATGGGGTACTGAAAGTTTCTATAGCAAGAGAAAAGTAGCCGCTTACCTATATGGAATAGATGATTTTGTCATTTTTCAAAACACCCATTGATTATTCCAAATCAATGGGTGTTTTTTCACAATTTAGAAACTTCGTTTCACTTAATCAAAAATATTCTCAATCTTTTTATCTTGATTATTTTGAATTGTTTTTAAATCCTCATTTATTTGCTCAAGCATGGTTTCTAGTTCACGCCTGCGGTTCTCGCTTATTTCAAGATCATCTAAAATTTGATTTCTAATTACCTTTTCTCTTTTGGATTCACCCAGCGCACCAAGATTTTCTCTAAGCTGTTGTTGCCGATTTAAGAGAAGCAAATGCTCATTTTGAAGGGTTGAATTTTCCTCAACTAGCTTATTTGCTTTTGAGACCTCATCAAAATAGGCCTTGAATTTTTCGTAGCGATTGTCTGAAATTAATTTTTTCTTGTGATGTTTTTGAACCGTTTCTTCCTTCCATGTCGAGATATCTACATCATTTTCTTGAATCGTTCGAATTTTGATTGTGAATGTTTCTTCTTGATTGCCGGGAATGATAAGGGACCATCTTGTATGACCTTTTTCCTCTGTTGAAGGTTTGGGCATTTCAAAGAATTCTCCATAATTTGGATCTCGCCGTTCAATTAGAAGCTCAATCTCTTTCTTAATATGGCTTGTTGCTATATGGGTTGTTGAATGAATAGTGAACCGCTTGACAATTGCACGCTGTTTTTCTTTATCAAACGTGATTTCTAATGTTCCTGAGGTCACCTTCTCTGCTTTTTCAGAAACAACGATGCCAAATTCTAGGGCATAAGGAATTTGAAGGGAGTCGTCGACACCTGTAAAACGAATCAAACCTTCCCCCAAATAAGTGCCTTGGTTAACGAGTGTCACCGGTCCCTGTTCTAGTGCTTTACCTGTGCTATTTTCAAAATGCCAAACGCGTAAAGGGTGATTTGGCATTTTGTCACCATTGTAAACACAGAGTTCTTTGAAATGAACGGTTTTCTGGACAATAGGCACCATAGCTGATTGTTTGCGGCGCACAGACACGGCCGTTTCGACATCATAAGTTAAATACTCAGGTTCAGCGTTGCCTATCAGCATGGGCATAAAATAAGCACTGCTCGCCTTCAAATCTCCAAGTGGGCCAGATTGATGTTTTAAAAAGCGGTCACCTTCGAATCGACCACCCCGACCAATCTTCACTTTAGAAATACCAAGAAGGTTGCCCACAGCTTCAGAGACCTTTTGGCTACTTTTTTGAATCATCTCAACGCTTTCTTGCTGTTCTTTCGTCATGTCACCATACATGCCGCGTAACAAAATTTCTGCATACCCCGTAATTGCGCTAATCGGGGTTCGAATTTCGTGTGATATGGTGGTTAATGATTCAGCGATAAGTGGATTTTGTGAAATCTCTTCAAAAGCTGTTGGGTCGTCTGATACCTGAGGACGTGTTGGTAGGTAAGATTCATAAAGATTGTACTCAAAGGTAATTGGACGTCCGGATTTTAATGTTAGGCTGACGTCTTCTAAATCTTCTTCCAAAATATTTTCAAATATTCCCCAACCGGTTAGGACGGCCTCATTATCCCCAGTGCAACTGAGCTGATATCCTACACGCCACGTAGGGCTTGGGGCGAGATAAGCGATTTCTAGGTCATGTGAACCTTCAGATAGCTGAATGGATACGGCCGTTTTAGACTGCTCCATTTGGCTCATATCGAGGAAAAAATTAACATCCGCTTGTGCTCGATTGTCCTTTAGGGAAATACCACTAAGCTGATCAATAGGGTAAATGTCAATTTGCGAGGGAGTTTCTTCCCTCTGCAGAAGTACTGAACTATTTTGGCCTTCTGAATCTAAAGAAGACTCAACGCCGATCAATCGACCGGTTTTCGAGTCATCATTTTTTAATTGAAGCATGATTAGCGAACCGCGCAGGCTAACGAGTAGGTCGACCATGCTTGAGCGGTTTTTTAGCTTAATCGGTAGATCGTCTAGCAGCGTATTTTTGTCAGTAGGTGTCTCGTAATCAACGCCTAAAACGCGCCCTCCCTGTTTATTAATGACGTGCAAACTTTTAAGGGTGTCATTGATGTTTTCACGCGGAACGACAAGTGAAACGGCCGTTCCCTCAAATTGTCCCTGACGCTCAAAGTAGCCAATACCCTGTTTGTACAACGTTAGTTTCCGAATCGGTAAATGACTCATAGCTGGCACTTATCCTTTGTTATTTTTGTTTTTTTGAAAAAATGGAACTGCTGATGAAATTGTTTGAGTAAATCACAAAAAGAAATTTGAAAAACGCCATTGCAAATGTGATTGACTTATAGGAGAACGAAGACTTTTCTAAAGCTGCTATATTTCAAAGGCCTTTTTGTTCTGCAGAAAGTTGGCAATAAGATAATCTTGATGACATGATAGCATTTAGATAATTTTTTTGACAAGTCCTAATACAAATCCGTCGTTTTGTGGACAAAACGACATTAATTGTCTATCATACAGCTATGGTTTCAGGTGGCACCCATCTCTCAGATTGGCTTATTCGTCTTACCGGTCGTTATCTTAGCGACGTCGAAATTTTGCGCCTACGAGAAGGGATCGCCTTTGCCGAACAGCTCCACAGCGGGTTTGATCGCCTTGATGATAAACCTTATATCACCCATTGTCTGGCCGTTGCTGAAATTTTAGCTGGCTGGCGGGCTCCGCTGCCCGTTTTACTAGCGGGATTGCTGCATGATGTTCACAAACCGAATTATGCGCACCCGGTGGAAGATGGGGCGATTGCCAAAATGTTTGGTGCAGATGTTGCTGATTTGGTGCACGATATTTCCCGATTAGGGCGAATGGGGCCAATGCTGGCCGCAGGGCGAGGAGATTCTGAAGATGATGTGATGGCCCAGTTGCCGTGGGTGGCCATGATTTTGCAGAAGTCACCGCTGGCCGTCGTGGTTAAGCTAGCAGATAAGCTGCATAATTTCCCCACTATTCACTGTCTTGACCCAATTCGGCAGCAGGAATTTGCCACAACTACCATGCGCATTTTTGTGCCGTTTGCGGAGCGCTTGGGCATGAGGTTAGTCAAACGAAAGCTCCAAGACCTCGCTTTTTTGACTCTGCACTCCGAGCAGTATGAAGAACTCAACGGCCGTTACCCCTCAACGCAACAAAACGACAATCTCTCCCAGCTTTTAACCCAAATCGAAACCCATCTCTCTAGCAAAGGGATGCTCATCAACACCAATAGCCGTCCTAAAAGCATTTATGATCTTTTTAGGCAAGAGACAGCCCAAGCAAAACGGCCGTTGCCGTGGTCCGCGATTCAAACGATTGTGGTTGAAACCGAAAACGAAGGGGCTTGCTACCAAGCCTTAGGGTATATTCACCAGCTTTTCCAACCCCAATTTTCCCAATTCCAAGATTTTATTGCCTCTCCCAAGCCAAATGGCTATCGGGGCATTCATACCCGCGTTCGCTTGCCGGATGATTCTCTTCAGCTAGTTTCTATTCGTACACGACCGATGAACTTGGTGGCCGATCACGGTCTGACGGCGCAGTGGCAGCAGGTGCCAATTCGGTTGTTACCCCAGTTTGGGGAGTGGCATGAGCCGCCTGAGGGGCGGGTCACTGTTGTGACCCCGGAAGGGGATTTGATTCAGCTTCCCGAGGGCAGTACAACGATTGATTTTGCGTATGCGGTTCATTGGGCGTTGGGGAATCAATGTACGGGGGTGCTGGTTAACGGCCGTAATGTGGCCTTCGACCACACACTGGAAACGGGGGATGTGATCCAAATTCTGACGGGCACAACCAATATTGGCCCTTCTGCAGAGTGGTTAGATATTGTAAAAACGAAACGAGCCAGAACGGCCATTCGCCGCTGGTTGAAGCGGGAAAACCCATCCGATGCAGCTGATTTAGGGTGGAGCTTAGTCGATGCCTGTCTCAAGGAGCGCAACCAGCAAATCCTATTTTCACAGGCGGCTGAGCCATTAACGGCCGTTGCTCACCGCATGGGGTACGACTCAAGACAAAATTTACTGATCGCCGTGGGTATTCGTCAGCGCGAAGCGTCTGAAGTGAGCGAGCAGCTGATACCGCTGCTCGACCCGCTGAATCGGCAACCGGCTTTAAAAGCGACCGTCGCCTCGTTGACACAGGCTGATTTGCCGCAGCGGCTAGGTCGATGCTGTAATCCGATGCCCCCTGATGCCATCGTAGCGTACGTGACCAAAGGACGACTCGTAACTGTTCATCGAGTTGACTGTCCGCGCATTCGATTTTTGCGCCCGCTGGTCAATGCGGACTGGAACACGGTCAACATGCGCTATCGCTCCATTATTGAGCTACAGTGCATCGATCGGCCGGGGCTCGTTGCCGATGTTAGTCAGGTCATTAGCCTTTCTGAAACCAACATGACCAGCTTCCACGCTGGCCGAATGCAGGATGGAACGGCATTTATTCGCATTGGTTTGGGGGACGTTGCGCGTAGTCAGCAGGGAGAGCTTCAACGACAACTTAAAGAAGTAAAAGACGTAGAGCGCGTCTACATTCGCGTGACCAAAGGGGAAGAAACGAGTCAGCCACAAGCCGTACCCGTTGGCAATCCTTACACGTTGAGACCCGTGCGGGGTAAAGCATTTTACGGCCGTCGCGCTGAGCTGCGCCAGCTTTTAGAAAATCTTCGCAGTACGGGACCGGGGGAGGCTGTTTTACTTTGGGGGCCACGCCGCATTGGCAAAACATCGCTTTTGCTTGAGTTCCAGCAGACAGTTATGAACAGCGATGATTACGTGCTGGCTTTTGTTGATATGCAGCGGCTGAGCGGCCGTTCCACCACCTTTTTCCTGCGTGATATTCTTAAATCTATCATTCAGTCCTTGAATTTACCCAATACCCAGCCCCCAAAAATTAACCGAATGCGCCGAGACCCGCTGGGCTATTTTCGAGGCTTTATCGAAAACAAACCAATTCTTCAGCAAAAGCATTTGGTGCTTATTATTGATGAGTTTCAGCTGCTTACCGAATTGACCGAACCAGAAATTCCGCTAGCTGATATCACGCGCTACTTTAGGAGCCTCATTCAGCATCGGGGCGGGATCAGCGTTATTTTTAGCGGCGGGGGCATTTTAGATCATTTGCTGGCCCAGCCAGATACCTCGTTTATGCTGGAAGTGGTGCGCCATCAGAAAATGGAGTTTTTACGGGCCTCCGAAGCGCGCCAGCTCATCGTAGAACCAGCTCAGCAGGTAGAGTTTTCTGAAGACGTTGTTAATGCGCTGCTCCAGCTTTCAGCAGGTCACCCATACTATTTGCAGTGGCTGTGCGGCGAACTGGTCAGTCACGTCACTCGAGAAGAACGCATCTTGATTGAGCAGGGCGATTTAGAAAAGCTGCTTATGGACTGGTTGCCTCAGCAAGGCGAACAGTTTTTTAATCATTTATGGGGAAATGCGACCGGCTTTGAGCACGGTCATCAACGAAATCAGCTGTGGGTTTTAACGGCCGTTGCTGAATTTACGCAAACTTCAGAAACTGTTTCGATTCAAGCGCTAGCTGATCGGTTCCAGTCGATCTTAACGCCCGATGAAGTTCATCAGGCCATATTAAATTTACACAAAATAGATACCTTGCGAAAGCAGAGCAATGCGTACCAAATTCGTATTCCGCTTTGCCAAAATTGGCTATTGGCCAACTACTCCTTGGCCTATCTCATTCGCACCCAATCCCAACCCCCAACAGAAAAACGTAATGGAGACATACATGAATAATAGAAGCTCATTTTTAAGCCGCGATCCAGCCTGGACCGCGAACTTATTTTTTGGTCGACAGAATGCCTTGAACTGGATCGATGATAAACTTGGCCGCGAGACGCCGCAAAACTGCAATATTACGGCGGAACCGCGTCAGGGCAAAACCTCTTTCCTTTATCAAATTTATGATCAAAAAATTGGGCTTCGGCAAGATGCCAGTGGGCTTTATGTCTGGGTGAGGCTCGTTGAATTATCTGCGTTTGATTCACAGAGTTTTTGGCGGTTCATGATAGAGCGGTTTAACACGGCCGTTTCTCAAGCGGGCTTTTCCCCAATTGAAGATTTAGATGAGTTTGAAAATGCAAATGAACTATTTGATGAGCTTGATGAAGCGATTGAACTCTTAACCGAAGACGATCAGCTTAATCGACTGGTTTTTGTGATTGATGATTTTGATGTCTTGATTCCAACGCTGACCAGCCGTGATTTAGATTGGCTTAGGGCGCTGGCCAATCGCTACCGGGATACGCTGGCCTTTGTGATCGGTAGCACGGACTCCTTGGTGTCGCTAACGGAGCAAATTGTGCGCCGTGAAAGCGGTGATTCGACGCAAGCCATATCGCCTTTTGCTAACTTTTTCCATAATTTGCCCTTGGGCTTATTGGCCCAGTCAGAAGCGATCGCCCTGTGTGAATGTGCAGACGACTTGGAAACGGCCGTTGCACTCAACGAGGAAGATATTCAGTTTCTACTTAAAGAAGCGGGTCGACATCCAGACTTGCTTAAAATGGGATTAGGACATCTCGTTTCGGCAAAACTTTTGAGTGATCCTGATGAAATTTATGAAGATACCGCGGGGGATCTTCGCTTTGATGAGCACGCCAAAGGACTGAGTCGACAGCTGTTTGATCGCCTCTCTTCTGATGAACGGACCGTTGTCCTGTCGCTTGCCAATGAGAATGGTGAATCTGAACTCGATCGAATCTTACTGAATCAGCTTAAGCGGCATGTTGGGCTCATTGAAAAGAGAAACGGCCGTATGGTGCCTTTCGCCGATACCTTTAAATATTGGGTGACTCGGTTTGCTAATGAAGACAGCCAGCCCAAACCAGAGCAGCCGGCTGCTCCTGAAGAAGAGGAAATGTTCCAATACATTCAGGAACAGCGCACGGTCAAATTGGCAAATGGCACCCTGGTTAGGCTAACCCCACTAGAAAATCGACTCTTAGTTTACTTTATTGAGCATGCCAATCAGGTTTGCACAATTGGTGATTTACTGAAAAACGTGTGGGGGCCAAATAAATCTCGCGCGGTGGTTGAAAAAGCAGTAAATCGCTTACGCACAAAAATCGAAACAGACCCCAAACGGCCTCGGTACATTCTTTCCGCTCGCGGTGAGGGTTACTTACTCCGCTACGAGGCCACCACCTAATTTGAACAACGCATTAACCAGACAAATATTCATATATTGCTGCTAAATCCTGATCGCCATGACCTGATTTGATGGCTTGTGCATAAAGCTCTTTCGTGGCGTGTGCTAGCGGCATGGGGACATCATTTTCATACGCGGCTAAGGCAACCATTTGTAGATCCTTGTGCATCCACTTGAGTGGGAACTGGGGTGAATAGTCTTGTTTCTCTAGCTTGCCTCTCTTTGAAGCCAAATAAGGTGGTGTAACTGGACCACCAATGAGCACATTAAATAGCTGCTCTTGCGAAATGCCCAGCGCCTCCCCAAATGCGATGCCCTCTGCAAATGTGGCCATAGAAGTGGCTAACATTAAGTTGACAACCAGCTTTAAAGAGGAGGCCTTGCCAACTTCTCCAATATGAATGGATTTTTGACCCATCATTTGGAGATACGTGTCAACTTCAACCATGTGGCCTGAGTGTCCACCCACGAAGAAAATTAGTGATCCTGCCTCAGCCTGTGGCTTTGTGCCCGCCACGGGTGCCTCTAGATATCGGATGTTGTTGTCTTGGGCATGCTGGCTTATCTCTTTGACAAAGGTTGGATTGAGCGTGCTGCAATCTATCCATAACGCATCTGGTTTAAGATGCTGGAGAAAGCCGTTGGTGCCCAGGG
>JBCCFD010000284.1:0-10174 GCA_039029915.1 Chloroflexota bacterium | reverse complement strand
GCGCCGGGCACAATAACCACACCTACGACTTTGGTGTAAATTTGGTGCCTGTACCGGTAGAGCTCACCAGCTTTACGGCCCAAAATCAAGGGGGCGATGTTTTGCTGCAGTGGCAAACCGAGGCAGAGATCAATAATTTTGGCTTTAACCTTTATCGGAATAATACAAATGATTTTGCGACAGCTACCCACATTCATTTTGAACCAACTGCCGTATTTGGCGGCACAGGTTCCGACACAACCTATCGCTTTATGGACTCCCCGCTGCATCATCAAACTTGGGTTTATTGGCTTGAAGATATCGAAACCAGTACCGTAAAAACATTACATTCGCCAATCGCCGTCACAAACACGCCGTTTTGGCAAATCTTTTTACCGCTAATTAGGGATTAGGGATTGGGAATTGAAGCATTAAACGTGCAATAGGGACATATCCAATGCATCAGATATGCCCCTCTTGCTCTATACTCTATACTCTATGATTTGAAGATTTATTTAGCATTTTTATTTCAAAACCCAATCTCCGAATCTTTAATTTCCAATAAAAATCCCATCCACATCTTCAGTCCCAAAGCTGTTGGCAGAGCCATCCCAGAAGAGGCTAAATGAGCTACAGGCTGTCGCACTTCCGGTTGTAGGGCTATTGCAACTGTAAATATCTTCATCAGCGCCACTGAGTCCGCTAACCGAGAAGTCGCCACGGGCTGAAAGGTAAATGTCGCCAGTTGCTTCATCAACCCAAACGGCAGAGGTGTCTTCTCCACCGCTGTTGTTGAGCGCTACATCAGAACCATCGAAGTAGGCTGAGAAAGTGCCAGACGTCGTGGCCCCAAGCAGAGTTGGTGTGAATCGAATTAAATCCTCATCAGATCCAGATAGACCGGTAACCGAGAAGCCACCGGAGGTGCTAACGAGCAGATCCCCATTGGCGGCGACAAAGATAGCGTCAATATCTTCTCCATTGGTTGTTAGGCCAACATCTGAGGCATCAAAGTACAGTTCAAATGTGCCAGCCGTGGTGCCGCCTGTAGCGGTCGGTATAAAGCGCACGATATCAGAATCATCAATGCTGCCCACGTCTGGAATAGAGCCAGCTGCAACAATGCTGATCAAGATTGAGCCATCTCCTAAGATATGGAAGGCGTCAATGTCCAACGCGCTATTGCTACCGAGGCCAATATCGGAGCCATCAATAAACATCGACCATGTGCTCGTGTTTGTATCGAAGGCCAAAATATCCTCGTCTGCAAACGTAACCGACCCCACAGTGCCACCGCTTGTTGAGCTCACATAAATGACGTTATTGTTGCCTGGTTCCGGTGTATTTGTGGGCACCGGCGTATCCGTTGGCGGTGGAACGGGTGTATCCGTTGGAACGGGCGTGTCTGTTGGTGGAATCGGTGTATCCGTCGGTATTGGCGTGTCTGTCGGCACAGGTGTGTCGGTTGGCGGTGCCGGTGTGTCCGTGGGTGGTGGAATCGGCGTATCTGTTGGGATCGGCGTGTCGGTTGGGACAGGGGTTTCAGTTGGAGGCGTGCCGCCGCTCACCGTAATGGATACATCATCAACCCCTGCTTCAACCAAACTTGGTGTTCCAGAATCTGCCGCTTCAATGAGGAGGTAGATTGTTTCGCCAGCAAAGCTGTTCAGGCTTGCGTTAAACGATTCCCAAACGGCGTCATCATCATCTGCAGCCCCTAGCTCTTCGAAAACAACAGTGGATGATGATCCAACAACGGTGATCCGTAAGAAATCATCAGAAGCTGAGTTGTTGAGGTGGGCGAGATAGTAGGCAAAGGAAAGGTCTATGTCGCCACTGCTTGGAAGCGCAACATTTGGTGATCTGATGGAAGTGACACCGCTATCAATATCATGCGTGCCGACACTCGTACCAGCAAGAGGCCCAGTTACAAGGTTGTTGACACCACTAAAAGAGGTCCCCAGCTGTTTAGGTCCTGAGCTATCCGTTCCTTCAGGATTGGCTCGTTCCCACATCCCGGTTGTGGCGGTATCAGACCCCGTTGGATTGGCTGTCCAACCCAAATTGGATTCAAAGTCGTCGAAGAAGAGTGAGTCAGGCGGTGGGGTTGGGGTATCGGTTGGTGGTGGAATCGGTGTGTCTGTCGGGATCGGCGTATCTGTTGGGATTGGCGTATCGGTTGGAATCGGCGTATCGGTTGGAATCGGCGTTTCCGTTGGAATCGGCGTCGGGGTTGGTGGTGTTGCGTTGCTAGTTGTAATCAAAACGTCGTCGATTGCCGCTTCCACAATGCTACCGCCGCCGGCGTCTGCCGCTTCAATCAGCAGATGGACAGTTTGCCCAGCAAAGCTGTTTAAACTGGTGCTAAAGGTGTCCCACACGCCGTCATCGTCATCGGCTGCCCCCAGTTCTTCCAATACAACCGTGGAAGATGATCCAACCACAGTCACACGCAAGAAATCATCTACAGAGCTATTGTTTGTATGGGCCAGATAGTAAGCGAATGACAAGTTTAAGTCGCCGGTAGATGGTAGTAAAACATCGGGTGAGCGGATGGATGTAATGCCATTGTCGATGTCGTGAACGCCAACACTTGAGCCAGCGAGCGGGCCGGTCACGAGATCGTTGACACCGCTGAAGGCGTTGCCCAACTGTTTTGGCCCAGAGCTATCGGTTGCTTCGGGGTTGGCTCGTTCCCACAGCCCGGTTGTGGCCGTGTCGGTGCCAGATGGATTTGTTGTCCAGCCTAGATCAGACTCAAAATCATCAAAGAAGATGGGGGTTGGCGGGGGCGGTGCCGTATCGTCGATATAGAGGAAGATGGCCGAAACGGTGCCCCAGTTCCCTGAGCTGTCTTGGCCCCGGGCATAAAGCGTGTATTGCCCATTGGCGTAGCCGGTCGTGTCAATAGAGACCGTCGCCCCTTCAACACCTGAATTAAAGCCGCCGTCTGAAGCGGTCATGCTGATGGGGGTTGCGCCTGTCTCCCAGTAAGGCGTGTCGAGGTAATATTCAACGGCCGTAATATTTTGCGTCGGTTCTGATCCATTTGATTGGTTAAACCGCGTATCATCGGCCGTAACATTAAAGGTAACCTGCGTGCCTGGAGGAATACCCACGGGGTCAGAGCCAGCGCTCAACGACAGATTGATCATTTCAGGCCCCGCTGGCAGTTCATAAGGGGCGCGGGCTGTTTTTACCGCGTAGCGCAAAGAGGGCATGTTGTCAGGCAGCAGCGTGTCTTCAAAGTAGCTGCATTCTTCAAAGAATTCCGTCCCTAGTTCATACGTGAATGCCGCCAGCCCCATTTCACCATAAGCATAAGAGGTTGTGGTGCCGTCTGTGGGATAGAGGCCGATGGACTGTTGCGGGGTGTGGCCGTTAAAGTAGGCTAATTTACGACCGAGCGTTTGGAGCTGGGTGCCGTTTGGTGCAGGGTCGCTTGTAAAGCCCCAAGGCCACAAAATGAGTCGGCCGGAGCTGTGAACATCTAAATAAAGTCCTTGGGCATTTGAAGGTGCCGCATCGCTAATATTGGGGCCTCGCTGGTCTGGGAAGAGCCCTTCAATATAGTTAACGACGTTTTGGGTTTCTGGCTCAGAAGCTGGCCCAGAGCCGTGGAACGTTTGGCTACATTGATCGGTGCTTGAGCCACCGCAGCAGTTCCATTCCCACGGGAAGTTTCGGTTAAGGTCGGCCCCGCGATTGTTGCTGGTTGGACTACAGTAGTTGGTGTTGGTGTTTTTACGCCACAGAAGACCCGTTTCTGCCTGTTTACGGCCGTCTGGGTTGGCTTGCAGCATCAAATGGATTTCGTGGTGGTCGATTAACCAAGTGGAGTCTGCATTGGTGCCATAGCCAGCCAGTAAATCTTCAGCAAAGCGGGTCATTAATTCGGCCGTAGTGTACTCACGGGCATGAATCGCACTGGTAATAAAGACGGCTGGTTTTGGTCCTGGAATCGTTTGATTGGTTATTTTGAGCACGAAAACGTCATAACCGCCCAGGCCCTGTGTTTTTTCCCAAGAATCTCCAACATCATTCCATTCAACAAGCGTTGGATAAGCCGTAACGAGACTGCTCGCAGAGGTATAGGTTTCTTCGACGGTGCGATAGCAGGCAAATCCCGGAATCGACTCGATTTCTGCAAAAATATCAATGTTGTGCCGATGGGTGCTAAAGTAATTTTCTAACTCGGCATCTGTTTCAACACGCAGCCCTGTTCGTTCAAGTCGAATTCGTTCACTGCTTGTTAGCTCAAGAACGATATAACCTTGGGTGTAGTTTGAGCGCAAGGGCTCGTGTGAAATTGCAATGGCGCGTGCTTCCTCAATGGTATTAAAGTAAACGCGAACTATGTGACTATCCTGCTGAGGCACAATTTCAGCGTTCACGGCATTATTTTGAGCGATAAATGAGGGTGCGAGGATCGTTAAACCTGTAAAAATAAAGATGCTTAAGATAAGCAATCTACTTTTCTTCATTTCCTAACCTCCATGTTTTATGTTGTAAGCGGCAGGGCATGTGTTGCATGTTGCGAGCTTGTGACTGGCGACCAGTGTTCCGATAAGCAAATGTGGCGACATCGGATTATGTGACGGAACCTGATGTTTTGACACACAACATGTGTTGAATGATCCAGCAAAAGAGGTTTGTCAAAACATTTGTCACTTGCTATCTGCCCTTATTCTCCCGAATACCACCAGTCAACCTCAGTTATGATCTGTTCTTCGCTCACGAAAAATAAAAAATCATGATTGTCGCGCCAGTGGTAAATCAAGAGGGTTGTTTCCTTCTCGGTTGGGGATGTGTCTGGGCGTAATGTGGCGTATAGGCTTTCTCCTTGTTGAACAATTTGGTCGGGTTGACCAAGGTGACTGGTTATATCAGATTCGACATAGCGATTGCCTTCAAGTTCATTGGCAATATCTAGCATGAGTTGGTGTTTACGGCCGTTCCAGGCATCAACCTCTTCAACCCATTCCCCGCCAGAAAACTGCCCTTCGACGGGTCGTAATTCACGAAAATCAGCCGCCTTCTCTCTAAACTGGGCGGTGAAATGAGTGTCGGTGTGGGGCGTTACCACAACGATAAGGTCATTCGATTCAATTTCGGATAAAGATTGTTCACTCTGATTCGTTCCACAGGCAATGAGGCATACAAGCGTCAAAATAAGCCATATTGCTTTATTCACCGTGCAAAGGAACATGTATGAATTCTAATGAGATTTGTAAGATTGGCAACAAAACCAAGTTTGGCTGGGATGAAGAGTTTTTTTTGGGGGAAGGGGAGGAAAAAAGATGGGCTGCTTATAAGGCAAAGAGGCTGAAAATTAGCCTAAAAAGCTGCTTGAGATAAAAATCATCCAAGAAAAGGTGAAGATGAAAATAGCGATTTTAATTTTTACATTTAATGCGTTCATGATCTGCTCCCTGTTCTGTATCTTTACCGGATAACTTATTCCCCTAATCTTGCGCAAAGAATTACACGTATCTAGATGAGCTAGCTAAGTTGATACATCACCTGCCTTGGCTATGACCTGAGACATATACGACTCAAACCCAATCTATGGCAAACTTTATATTGGATTCAAATCAGGTGAACGGTAGCAGACCGTTTGAAAATTTTTTATAAAGAACATTTTGTTCATCTGATAGTAATTCACGTTATGCATGTCTATTTTTAGAAATTTGTTTGCAAGCTGATTTACATCATAAATAGACACCTTGGTGGAGCCGTTAGTTAGGTGATTTGAAGTAGCCATCTCCTACTCCATGGGTGAGCCTACAAAGAGAATCATGAAAATATATCCCAACTTTCAAATCCAATTTAAAAGGACTTTTTCACTACTCCTGTCGATATTGGCTGGCTTGACCATCATTTTGCTGGTTGTTGGTGCCCCACTAACCCAAAGAAAAGGGCCTACGCTGGCGTTTTCCAGCCCTATTTCTGGAACAGTCTATCGAGACTTCAATGCTGATGGTGTTCAAGGTGCCCAAGAATTTGGTATTGCTGACATTACAGTAACCGCCTACGATGATGCCGGTTTTGTGACGTCTACCCTAACGCTAGCCTCAGGTGATTTTGTTTTGGCTGGTTTAGCCACGACAATCACCTACCGTATTGAATTTACCGATTTACCTAATTACTTGCAGCCAGGTGTCGCCGGACCTGAAAGTCGCACAACCGTCACCTTTGCCAATGGTTCAGACAGCGATGTGGATTTGGCCCTGCATAATCCCGGACAATATTGTCAGGACAACCCTGATATTGCTTCGACCTGTTTTGTATTTGGAGAGGGGGTGAGTGGTTATGATACAGTTGTTACATTCCCATACACGTCTGGCACAACATCTCTCAGTAGTAATGCAACGGTGGCCTTTCCCGCTGCGAATAATGTCGCGTTAGACAGTGATACAGGTGCAGTTTGGGGGGTGGCTTGGTCTCGCACCGCCGAAAAGTTGTTTGCAACATCGATGATGCGCCGTCATGTCGCCTTTGGTGATTTAGGTACTGGGGGGATTTATCTGATTGACCCTGTACTGGAACAAACGACACCGTTTTTAGATTTGGAAGCGATGTTCCCTAACAGTGCTGGGCCTGATTACCATGATATGAATGACTTGCTTCTTGATGGCCCAGATTCTGTGGCTCATCCGGTGTGGGATGCCGTGGGCAAGACCAGTCTCGGTAGTTTAACGATCAATGAGGTTGGTGACCGCATGTGGGTTGCTTCGCTATACGATCGCAAGATTTATGAGATTGAGCTAGAGGTAGGAACGGCCGTTACTTACACCAACGTCACATCATTTCCGCTACCCGACCCGGGAACAGCCCCTGCATCAAGCTCGACACCAGGCTGTCCTTTTGATCCAAACTATACGCCACCTGCTGGGGTTGGTTACGTGGTGCAACCAGCAACACAGAATTTTGATAATCCCGATTTGCAACTCGGCGCAATCAAACATCATGATGGAGCGCTCTATATTGGTATGACCTGTACTGCCGAAACAACAGGTCTTGATGAAAATTTACGCATGTTTGTCTATCGGATGGACCCAGACGGCACATTTACACAAGTTGTTAACGACCCGCTGAACTACCCTCGTCGTAACGGCCGTTCCGATCCTGGATCGTGGCTGTGGAATCCTTGGGTTCCAAACGAAAGCTATACCGGCGGTAATTCACGACGAGGCGCAAATCCGCAACCTTGGTTATTGGATATTGAATTTGATGAACAAGGGTTTATGGTGGTTGCCCTCAACGATCGCTTTTCGTTCCAAAGCGGGAATGATAGAAATGCAGCGGGCGTACTTGAAGGGGTAGCGGCCGGTGATATTTTACGGTTAGAACCTTTACAAGACGGTGCCTTTGAACTCGAAGGGAACGGCACAAGTGGCGGCATCACAACCGCTTTTCCTGATACAAACACGGGTCCCTGTGATGAAAATGGTGACTGCGCGGAGTATTACTGGTCTGATCGTTTCCAAATGAACTCTCGATTTAACCGAGTGGGGCATCGTGAAATAACGACAGGTGGGCTAACCCAATGGTTAGGCTCAGGTGAGGTGCTAGCAACTGTTTATGATCCTGCGCCTGTAGGCGGCCGCGTTCCTCTCCCTGATGGCAGCTTTGCAACCCAAAGCTATCGTTCAGCAGGGATAGTTGGTTTTAGTCATGCAGATGGTGGGCGAACCACCTCTTATCAATATGTCTATTTGGATCAACCCGGCACGTTTGGAAAAGCAGCAACGACTGGTGATTTGGCGTTGCTCTGTCAATCGGCGCCTATTGAAATTGGGAATCGCGTTTGGCTAGATGAGGATCGGGATGGGATTCAAGACCCGAATGAGCCGATCATGCCGGGGGTCACCGTCTATTTATATGACATGGACAATGGGGCGGCGCTGGTGGGAACGGCCATAACTGGACCCAACGGTGAATATCTCTTTGGCGGAATTGGCGATACGAATATGAGTGGTGGGCCTCTACAGCCCCTAACGAACTACGAAATTCGAATCGATTTAACTGATGCTAACCTGCTTGCCAATCAGGTGACCCAAGCAGACGCCACAGGCCAAACAGTCAACGATAATATAGCTGATCTAGCCGATAATGACGCGGAAGCGCAAAATGGATTTAGTATTATCTCTGTCCAAACCGGACAGCCGGGTGAGAATAATCATACGCTCGATTTTGGTTTTGTTGAAACAGTCTCGGTGGGCAGCTATGTTTGGTTTGATGCTGACCACGATGGGTTCCAGGACACAGATGAGGTCGGCATAGATGGGGCTATCATTGAACTGCTTGTTGACGATGGCAATGGAAATTTTGGGCCAGCGGTATCGATTACGGGAACGGCCGTATTGAGCCAAACGACTGCCGAGGATGGACTTTACTTTTTTGATAACCTACCTGAAGGTGACTATCGCATTCGCGTAACCCCACCCACTCATCTAAACCCAACTTTTAATCAGCAAGCTGCGGATAATGATGACAGTGAAAACGATTCAAATATTGCCTCAGAGCCTATCTCCGGTACTTTTGAATCGGGCACTTTCACGCTAGAGCCTGGCCAAGAACCGATGGAATCTGGGGATGAAGAAGGGGACATGCAGGATCATGCTAACAATCTAAATGGGAATATGACCATTGATTTTGGATTTATCGAGCTGCTAACCCTTGGCAACATCATTTGGTTTGATGAGGATCGGGATGGTGAAATCGATGATAATGAAAGCGGCGTTCCTGAAGGGGTCATCATAAATCTTCTCGATGAAAATGAGAATCCAATTTTGGATGCGAACAACAATCCGATCACAACGACGACCGATGATAACGGTAATTATTTGTTTACCGATTTGGTTGCGGGTGACTATGTTGTGCAGATTGATCCAATTAATTTCCAAGCGGACGGGCCGCTTGAAGGGTATATTTCGACAGGTGGATCAGTTGATCCCGATAGTAGCGATTCTGATATCGATGACAATGGGATCGATGGCTCCACGCCAGCAGTTGATGGCATTATCACATCACCAGTGACATTAGATTACGATTCTGAGCCAGATAACTTTGCCGATACGGATAATGACGACAATACGAATTTGACCATCGACTTAGGGATTGTGATAGACCCAACGGCCGTTAATCTTACCCTGTTTAAAGCAACAAACCTTGGTGAGGGTCGTGTTAACGTCCAATGGTCAACGGCTTCAGAGGTTGATAACTTCGGGTTCCGAATTTACCGTAGTTTCGTTAAAGATTTTTCCACAGCAACTGAAGTGCATTTTGAACCAACGGCCGTTACCGGCGGCACTGGTCCCGGCACAGACTACAGCTATGAAGATACCGGTGTGCCCAATGGAACCGTCTACTATTGGCTTGTTGATGTCGAAACAGGTGGGGCAACGAAAGCCCATGGCCCTATTATTGTACAGGTACACCAAGGCAGCAATCTCTTCCTGCCTGTAATGGTCAAGGGTGATTCGTAGAAATCCAAGCGTTAATCGTTAATCAAGATGGAATAGAGAGGGAAGCCAATACGGGCTTCCCTCTTTTTGTTTTGAGGTAAGAGGAAAATGCGTGGGTACAGTCAAAAAATAGGACCTACGTTATTCGACCGTTTGGCTATTTCGTAAAACCACAAAATTACGTATAAATAAACTGAGCAACCTGTGCGCATCAGCCTTCTTATTTTACTGCACTCATTCATCCAGCGCCTTATTTACATTAGCCACAGAACTCAAAAATCTAGTTCAGCAGTGCGCAGTACCCAATTTTCATAAGGACAATAAAAAATGAAAAACCAAACGCCAATTTTATTTGGCCTTTGCTTCTTTATGCTGCTTGTTGGGTGGCGAAGCATCGTCGTGCAATCCCATCAGCTTCACCCAGCAAAACATCAGTATGCGCCGTACCCACTCCATTTGCCCATAGTTTTTGCTGAAGGTGTATCTATTGATGCGCCCATTTCACTCACAAGTACGCCTACGCCCACTAGCACCGCAACCCCTGTCATCACGATGACGGTGACACCGACCGTAACCCCAACACCTATTCCTCAAGGGCCAGCCTATACGCGTTTTAATTTTGAAGTCGCCGGACATGTCGCCCGCGATGGTCACTGCACGATGCATCGCGTCACGGGTGATTGGTTACTTACCTGGGAAACAGAAGAAGGGTTTGAAGATTCTGC
>JBCCFD010000283.1:0-10175 GCA_039029915.1 Chloroflexota bacterium | reverse complement strand
CACCTGCAAAAGTTTTTATTGTACTCATAGCTAACATTATCCTGCGGTGTTTTGGCTCATAGTGCGTTTCATTGCCTGAGCCGGTGCTTCTAAAAGTGCATGCATTTATTCCTCAATTGACAGCAAGGGGATATTGACGCTTAACAGCATCCTTTTGTCCAAAGGATGCGCTAAAACTTTCTCCAAAACCTGCTGAACAATCGCTTTGCCCGCTTCAAGGTCATATGACGAAGTGTACCCACCATATGAAAAGGCAATTCCGGGTATGCCCGCAATAACAGCCTCCATAGCTGCCGTCACGGTGCCAGAATAGGTCACATCATGCCCTAGGTTGGGGCCAGCATTAATGCCAGAGACAACGAGATCGATTGGCTCTGCAACAATGCCTAGATCGGCCAGTGCCACACAGTCAGATGGCGCACCATCACACGTAATGGCAGAACGGCCGTTTGCTAATTCAACATCTTCAACTCTTAACGGTCGTGTTAACGTCTTTACGTGCCCACCTGCTGACCAGTTGCGGTTGGGAGCCAATATCGTTACTTTTCCAAACGCTTCAGCCGCTTCTGCTAACGCGAGTAATCCCGGAGCACGAACCCCGTCATCATTTGTTACTAAAATATGCATGTATGTCTCCAAACGTGAGTTTTGAACGTTATTGTATTTGAAATGAACTGTTTAGCCTTATGATTGAAGTGAAAAGGGAGAATAGCGGGTCAGGAGCACACTGGAGAAAGCTTGAAAATGTTAGCGGGTGCTTTTTCTTTCATCCTGCATCCATTCATTTCTCCCTTCTCTCATCTCTCTTCTCATTTATAATAGACTTATGATGAACACCTTTCCCCCTTCAGACTATATGCAAACAGAATCGGCCGTTTCCGGCATTGTGGTATACAAACCTAAACCGCCAGAAGACCACGATGCTGTTCTTGATTTTCAATGCCCTAACTGCACGGCCACAACCGCTTACAGCACGGATGATGGCGGGCTGACCTGTGCAAGCTGCGGCTATCATGAAGTCCCAGAAGCGGAACGGGTGGGTACTGATGCCGAACAGTTTGAATTCACAGTTGAAGCGTTGGCGCAAGCGGTTCACGGCTGGGGAGAAGAGCGCAAAGAGCTAGTCTGCAATAATTGTGCCTCTCACACAACGCTGCCCGTATCATCATTAACCCACAGCTGTCCATTTTGTGGGTCGAATCAAGTTGTGCAAATGAAGGCGGTGCAAGATGTATTGCGCCCCCGCTTTATTATTCCGTTTGCCACAACCACCGATCAGTGTCGCCACATTACCAGTGAATGGTTGGGAGACAGCTGGATGCTGCCCAACGAGTTAAGCAAGCTGGGGCGAAGCACAGAGTATATGCCTATCTACGTGCCGTTTTGGACCTTTGATGCTCGTGCCAAAGCGGATTGGACGGCCGAAGTTGCCTATCGCCGAAAAGCGTTAAACGGTAAATATTACACAGCTTGGAAAAGGACAAAAGGAAAGGTTCGCCTTTTCTTTGACGATGTTCAAGAAATTGGTTGTCAGCAGGTAGATAGTGACTTGGTTAAACAGATTCAACCGTATGATCTGGACGCGCTGGTGAATTATAAGCCTGACTTTTTAGCGGGCATTCAGGCCCAAGCGTATGATGTGCCGTTGGATACGGCCTGGGACAGAGCGCGTCACCGCATGCGTCTTCGCACAAAGAAAGAGTGTAAGCGTAAGATTACGCGTCGGCATCGAAACTTCCGCATGGATTTGGATTTTCAAGAGGAAAGCTGGCGCTATGGACTTCTGCCACTGTATATTGCTGTTTATTATTATGGCAAAAAGCGGTATCAGGTGCTTATCAATGGGCAAACGGGTGAAATTGCCGGTCAGCGCCCCGTTGATATGCGCAAGGTAGCCAATTGGATTGGCACGCTGGTTATTCCAGCGTTGCTCTTGGGGCTGCTGGCGTTAATCACCGTAGCCTTGGATGTACCTCAAGGAGTAGAGGGTGTCGCTCGGGCGCTCTTTTCAGCCGTGGTGATTTATCTGGTTTTTACGGCCGTTTACACTTTCACCCTCTTGCAAAAAGCGAACAAACTCCGATCCGGTCAGGGTGTGAAATGAGTGATAATTGGTTAACCGATTGGGATAATCCGCACGACATCTTAGATTGTGACAACTGCGACGCCACCTATTTGCATCCAAAACACCAAACTGACATGGTGTGCCCGCTATGTGGGGAAACCTCGTTTACCGAGGTCGCGCTGAATGAAGACGCGGTTTTAAATATTCAGCCAGAATATTTAGTCTCGTTTAGACAATCAAAAGAAGCGCTTCAAACTCAGCTAGCGACTTTTCGGCGCAGCCTGCGCTTACCGCCAAAGGATTGCACAGTTGAAAATTTGACGGCCAGAGCGATGCCATTTTACTGGCCAATGTGGCTGGTTGATAATGATGTTACGGCTCGTTGGCAAGCTGAGGTTGGCTTTGATTATGATGCAGTCACCTATCAAGAGCAGTATGTAGAGGGTGAGTGGCGCAGTCGGCAAAATAGAGAGCGGCGCGTTCGCTGGGAGCAACGCTTGGGTGTACTGACGCGCCACTATGCCGATCATCCTGCCCCGGCGTTGGATGAGCATTGGGCAATTTTGCGCTTGATGGGCAAGTATGATTTAGGTAGCAAACGGCCGTTTAACCCTCAGCACGTGTCCGATCAGCTGATTCGCTTGCCTGTGCGCACCACAGCAGATGCATGGCCAGATGTCGAGCCACGCCTTCTCAAGAGCGCCACAATAGAGTGCCAAGCGGCAGCCAGCGCTCAGCACATCCGTCATTTCAAATGGTCGCCTCAGTTTGCCAATGCGAACTGGACTCAACTTTTGTTACCGATGACGGTGACTTATTATTTGGATGATACCGGCAAGAAGCGGATGGTGTATCTACAGGGGCAAACTGGAAAATTGGTTGGTCAACGGAGAGCCTCAATGCAGCGAGCATTCCAGTTTTCTCGCCGAGCGATTGTGGCTGCTGGACTCCTAGGTTTGATAACGGCCGTTTTGTGGTTGGTTCAGTCGTTTACGACCGTTGAGCTAAGCAATGTGGTCGATTTACTACTCACTCCGATCTTTCTAATTATGCTTGTGGCATTTATTCCCCCAATTGGGGTGGCTTACCTAAACAATTCACATTTTGCGCTGGAAAATCATGAAATAAAATCCAGCCTGCACCAATCTGCAAAAGCATATTGGGAAGAAAATGACTAAAGTCAACCTGATAGTCAACCTGACAGGTTTTTACAAACTCGATTATTAAAAATAATCTTGAAAACCTGTCAGGTTTGGTCAACGAATTACTGTCGCACAACCCGATTAAAGCGCATTAGCAAAAGCCACAAAATAATCCCCTGAGCCACTAAGCCTAACACAAGGATCACCCAAGGATCTCCCTTACCCGAGTCAAGAACCCAAAGTAGTTTTTGAGCCCAAAACGTTGGAATAATGGCAAATATCCAAGTCCATGCCCCCGTAAAAAAGAACGCCGCTAGGGGTGAAATCAGAACGCTGCCGCTGCCTTTCATAAAGGCAAAGCCTTGCACCTTGTTTTTGGCGAAGGTGGCTAAGAAGAGCGCCAAAATTGGGGCCATCGGTGCCGACAAGACAGACAGCCAGAAGATTTGGCTGGCCGGTAAAGGGACCAACCCAGCCAGCGGATAAGCGACCAAAACGAGTCCAATACTAATCAAGATTGGTACAAAAACGCGATAGGTGATGTATGACGTCATCGTGATAGGCGTGACCTGTAGCGCCGTTAGCGTTTGATCATCTTTTTCATCAAGCAGTAAGAAGCCAATGACTGTGCCGAAGACGGCCGGAACGCCAATAATAAAGCCATACCCCACAATTAAGATGTAATAGGGGGCCAAATCAAAGCCTGTACGTTCAAGGATGCCATCTCGCACCCAAGGAACGACATACCGAAATAAGAAAGCGAAAAAGAAGGGGACCAAAGCCATCCAGCGTAACAGAGAGTCGCGCCGAATGTTGGCCACATCGATAGGGCCAAGTGCTTTGAATGTTGTTAAGAGAGTCATAATTTTTTCCTAAAAATGGGACAGGTGGCACCGTGCTACTTGCAACTTGCCACCTGCAACATGCCGTTTACTTCACACCCTGTTTTAAAATGACGAATCGATAAAATGCGCGCTGGCTGAGCTGATAGAAGACACCAATCCATAAGACGCCATAAATGATGCCATATAGGATTTGCCAGCTTGGGATCGCTTGGAAACCCGCCGTCAGTAGGAGCATTGGGGCTTGGAAAGGATGCAAAAGTAGCAGCGGGCTGTCCCACAGAGACAGGCTGCTTATAATCGGAATTGAAAGTAGCGTTGTGAAGGCAACCGATGGGAACAGGAATGTGTTAATCGAGTCGTACCGAGCCACAAACATAAACCCAATGAGGGCAAACATGGCACAAAGTATGACAATCCCCAAGAAGAAAATGGGCCAATTGAGGCTTGCGCCAAAAATAATCAGGGTGATGGCCACTGTTTCAAAAATAGAAAGCAGCGTCAACGAGATGATTTTTGACGTGAGGTACTCCCACTTTCGTAAGGGGGATACGATGAGGCCTTCGAGCGTGCCTTCTCCTTTTTCGAGCAAAACTAAGGCGGCAATGAAGTAAAAGGTGTTGATCAGCAGATTCTCAAAAAGAATGACAGGCAGAATAAAGCGCCAGTTTGCGTTGGGGAAGAGTCCCAAAATGAGCACTGTAATCAGCGCCACAAAAGCTGATGCGTAGTAAAAACCGTTTCGAAACTGGAGCTGAATGTCCCAGCGGAGGGTTGTGGCTAACCGGCTCATGCTAACCCCCTACCGGTGACCTCAATGAAGATATCTTCAAGGGTGGCCTCTTGGGTATGAATGGTTTGGACGCCGTTTGCGTTAAGGAGCTGGAGAAAACGGCCGTTTTCTCCAATCTTCTCGAGCAAAAACTCCTCTTGTTCAAGATGACCATTCATTTGAAACTCAACCCGCACTTTGGGTTCGCTGTGACGCAAACGGAGGGTGCGTGGTGAGTCAATTAGCTTGATCTCCCCATCGATGATAAAAGCAACCCGATCGCAAAGCTCGTTGGCCACGTTCATATCGTGCGTGGTGAGGAAGACGGTACGGCCGTTTTCCTTTTGGGTCCGAATAATGTTTTTGATGCGGCGTGCATTGACCGGATCAAGCCCAGCCGTTGGCTCATCCATAAAGATCAGTTCTGGCTGATGGAGGAGCGAGCGGGCCACGCTCAGGCGATTTTTCATCCCCTTGGAGAATTGAGACACTAACGTATTGGCATCTGCCTCCAGATCGACCATTTTCAATAGCTCGCCGGTTGATAGCGTGTTGCCGCTGTATAGGGCAGAGAAGTAGCTTAGGTTTTCAACGGCCGTTAATTTCAAATAATGATTAGGTAGCTCAAACGAGACGCCGATCTTTTCATAATAATCAGCCCCCCATGTGCTAAGCTCTTTACCAAATACCTGAATACGCCCTTCATACCCTTGCAGAAGTCCGTTAAGAATTTTCTGAGTCGTTGACTTGCCAGCCCCGCTTGGGCCGAGAAATCCAAAAATTTCCCCTTTTTGAATTTCGAAAGCTAAATTTTTCACCGCTGGCGTTGACGTCCCAGCATACGTAAAGTTTAAATCTTGTACGGTAATCATAATGACCTCCGATAATGAGCTAGCGTTTGGAGCTAGAGGGAAGCACAGGTTAAGGTGACGTCATGTAATGCTAATAACCCATTCCTCTCACTCTCGCTCTTACCTCTAGCTTTCCTTTTTCCCCATCCCTTTTTCCAAGATATTCATAATGCCATTAAACAACTGCTCGGCTTCCGGTTGATCAAAGAGAAGTGGTGGTTCCTGAATCAAAGCTTCCGTTGGAATCTCTAGGCGCTTGATAAGATATTCACCGAGATGCAAAAAGACTGAGTTGAAAATGAAAGTAGCTAACTCTGGGTCTAAATTAGGATCTAGATCACCCGTGCTGCTTCCTCTAGCCAATAGGTCTTTTGTGAATGCATCAGCTTGTTTCTCGCCCTCTTTCATCATTTCGCTGATAAATTGAGCATCCTCAAAAAATGCTTTGTAGGCAATTTGATTGAGCTTGGGATTTTCTACTTCAAACTGAACGCGTAGGCTGAAGACCCAGCGTAGAAATTCAAATGTGCCCATGCTTGGATCGGGAGGGGTAAACCGATTAAAAAATGCCGCCTTTTGCTCACCAGCTAGCTGGATGAGATAAATGTACAAATCCTTTTTGTCGTCGAAATATTGATAAAAACTTCCTTTTGCGATGCCAGCCTGTTTAACAATGCGCGAGATAGAAGCTGTTTTGAAGCTATTTTGAGCAAACTCATCGATGGCAAGATCAATGATGCGGTTTCTTTTTTCTTCTGAAAGGTTAAAGAAGGTTGGTTTAGGCATAAATTATTAACTGGAGTTGCGCAGTACCACTGGTGTAAGCCTCTTAGATTTTTCAAGAAACGCCAGTGATTGCCAGTCTGTTTAGAAACCTCAGAGGTTTTTGGTTATTAAAATTGATGTGACCGCACAGTCATATGACTGGATGGTCACATCTTAGCTGAACTGAATTTTTTTGTCAAGAACGAGTTAGGAATTAGGAATTTGCTTGCTGAGTAACGAGGCGTAGGTAACAAGGGGCAAGGCGCAGGTAGCATGAATGGGGTTCTAAGGAAAGATTCCTAACCGCTTCAGTTACCAGCCTCCAATTACACCATTCCCCCATAAATTGGGTGGAAAATTAAAATAGCACAATATTTGGGGTGATTTGCACAAATGGGCTTGCAATTGTGTGTTTCATTTGTTAAAAATAAATTTGATAAACTGATTGTTACGTTACATTCGCCGTTTTAAATAATCAACCCAATGCGTTTGGTCGGTTAAAAACGGTACGGTACTGTCTATGACTACAGCAGTTACTGGAAGTGTCCTTTTACTTAATGCCAGTTATGAACCGTTGCAGATGATCTCTGTAAGGCGGGCAGTTAACCTTCTCTTGGCGGATAAAGTTCAAGCTGTTGAGGGGGTGCATTCTCGGCTGAGGTCTGTCAATCGGGTGTTTGAAGTCCCTCTTGTTGTTAGACTCACATATTATGTTAACGTACCGCGACCTGGTGTGACCTGGTCACGTCGCGCTATTTTAGAACGAGATGGATGGGTTTGTGTCTACTGCGGGGTGCGCATCGGTGATAAAAAGCAGGGTAGGTACCTTGCCAAAGGGGATTTCACCATTGATCACTTGATTCCGAAGTCGCGTGGTGGCCACAATACGTGGGGGAATACGGCGTGTGCCTGTTCAATTTGTAATAATCGCAAAGCTAATCGAACACCCCATGAAGCGGGTATGAAACTGCTTTATGAACCAAAGACGCCGCGTGGTCATGTGCTCGTTGTGCGGGGGCAAGTGCCGAATGAGTGGGTGAAGTATCTAGACATTGGGCAATGAGTGTAAAGAAAAGAGATTGAGGACTGGTTGATTAGAGATTACTCTATTAACCAATACACCAATACACTTTTTCTCAATAACCCTTATCAAGATCCATTTTGTTCGGGAGCGTTTTGCCAGCAACTGCCGTTTCAATCATTTTTCCTAGTGCTTCCATCCGCAGTTGTTCTGTGCTGGACGATAAGCCAGCTCGGTGTGGGCTGAGGATAACGTTTGGCAAATCATTAAAAGGGAAGTTGGCTGGGGCAGTGTTGGCACGTGCCGCTTCATCTTTGGGATACGTATACCACACATCAAGACCGGCTCGAAGACGGCCGTTTTTCAATGCCTCGAATAATGCAACTTCCTGAATAATCTTGGCGCGTCCAACATTGATGATGGTGGCGCCATCCGGAAGCAGAGCTAACTCTCTTTTGCCGATCATGTCTTCCGTTTCATCAGTTAGGGGGAGAGAGATAAAGAGCGCGTTCGTTTGGGGCAGTAGGTTGTGTAAGCTGGCTGGGGGATAAACGGCCGTGCCCAAGGCATCAACCGATTTTTCATTAACCGAGCGCCGAATTGCAGAGAGTTCCATTCCAAACGCTTGACAATACCTTGCGACCTGCCGGCCGATTGCGCCATATCCTAAAATAAGTGCCCGCTGATCTCGAATGAGGGGTGACCGATCGTCAGACGCATACCGCAGCGTCCAATCGTTCTGGCGGAACGTTTTGTCGTGAGGCAGTAGCTGCTTGGCGGCGGCTAAATATAGCGCAAAGACAGTCTCCGCCACGGGCAGGGCGTTGTGATGAAGATTATGAACGGAGATGTGGGGATGATTTTTGAGGAGCTGCCCTGTTTTAGGTGGAATTCCTGCCCAAGGGATGATGACCGTGTGTAAGTTAGGATTGTTTTCGATCTCTTCTGAGGTGGGACGGCCGTTTATTAAAATGTGAATATCGGCCTCAGCTGGCACCGACTCCCCTGTGGTTAAGCAAACGTCATCCGAAATGTAATTTCTAAGCAAATCTAAGTTAGGCAAGTCCCTGTTAGAAGAAAGGTGGACATTTAAAGTTGGCATAAATTATTTAATCGTGGGCAAAATCGTATCGTGAATTAGATATTTTTTAACAAGACCTGCGTGTGAAAGCGGTCTTTTTAGGTCAAGAATATCTTCATTGGTTTCATAATCGAGAAAAACAAGCGTGTGAGACTCGGCTATTTTTTTTAATTTAATTAATTCATTTTGCAAACGATTTTGGAGTACCCACTGGTAGGATGGAAGGTATATTTGTTGACGTGCGGTTAAATAATCTAATAGGGTTTCCGAGTTGATACCTTTTTGGTGACCCAAAACAGGGCCGAATCGGCGAACCGTTCGTTTCAACCCTTTCATAGCGGTAATATCAAATTTAGTGGGATCAATAACGGCCGTTTCAAATACTTTTAAACCTTGCCAAATACCTTCAACTGATTGGGCTGTTAAGGGTGCTGAAAATGGGACAGGAATATCGCCGTGTGGGTAGAAAGGGCTGAACTTTACCCATGGTTCAGTTGCTTTAGACGTTAGATCAATAATTCTGCAATTTGTGTGGGCTTTTTCGATAGTTTCGACTTTCTTTCGACGACTTTCGACAAAGATTTGAAAGGAAGTTTGATTACCCATCGACACCTTGATTACTGGTTGTGACAAGATCGGCAAAGACCACAATGCGCTCTGTATTCACCTGGTATGGATAACAGGAGATGAGAGTTGTGCTGGCGTGATCGGTCTGATCCATAACGTGGACCCCCTCTACCGGATCAACGATATCTAAATCGTTGACGACGTAGGTGTAGGTGTTGCGTTCTGTTGACACAATTATTTCATCCCCGACCGAGAGCTTATCCAAGTGGCGGAAGATTTCACCATAAATATCGTTGTGAGCCGCCAGCACCATGTTGCCTTCTTCACCCGGCTGAGCTGACCCTATGCGATGCCCGACCCCTTTTTTCAACTGCTCCCAATCATAGACGCCCGCCACAATGGTGCTGTCTACGCCAATGGCGGGGATTTGAATGCGCCGAGCGTGTTCGGGGGCCGGGGCAGGGGGTGGCGGCGGTTGAAAGTTGTTGATTGTCGGAATTAGATGCTCGGGAATATCACCGGACTCTATCGGAATCGGTGCGCCCCCTTCTACAAAGCGATGGCCCGTTGGCAAAATCGCAACGTCGATCACTGGCCTTGCCGTGGGGGTCGGCAGGGCCAAGCTTTGAGCTTCTTCCTGTTGTATTTGAGCTAGCTCGCTATTGAGGTCTTGACGAGTTGTCCATAAAGTAAGCAACACGTACGCTAAACCGATGACCGCCGCAATTTCAACGAAGAGTAAGGTTTTATTCATGAGCCATTGCGTGATAGAACGGCCGTTTTCCTCTTCTTCTTCTAGCGCGTCCTCATCGACCGCTTGTTCAATGACATAAGCGGGCATGATGATGGGGTTCGGATCTGGCGGCGGGAGATTCTCTACCTCAACCAGTCGTCCTTCGTCCTTCATTCGCCGCAGCCGTTCTTTCCGATTGGTGCGCTTTTTACGGTAAAGGAGCTGTTCTAACTCAGAAATTGAGAGCTCATTTGCATCACGTTGTCTCGCCATGTTGTGATAATACAACAATTGTTTTTGGATGTAAAGTGAGGGGGATTACGGGAAGATTAGAGT
>JBCCFD010000282.1:0-10176 GCA_039029915.1 Chloroflexota bacterium | reverse complement strand
TTTATTTAGCAATTCCTTTCCAAAAGATTTCAAACCCTTTGGCAATATGTTTGACTAGCTGCATCTCCTTGAGCTGATGGCGTTCAGCGTACCGAATCGAAGCGTGTAGATTGAGGCGCATTAAGCTTCGAAAGTATTCAGGAGAAATGTCCTCAATAAGTCCATCTTCTCTCGCCTCTTGTTCTAAAGCTAGCAAAAAAGACATTTCTTCGATATCGCGATCCCGATGCATCCCCTTGAGTGTGTCAGATACCCTAAGCTGACTGATGAGCTTATATCGTTCTGGGTATTTAAGCCCCCAATCAATGGTGCGATACCAAACGTGCTCAAGCTTCGTTTTAATTGCAGCGTCTTCAGGCCAGCCTTCACGAATGTAAGCCACATATTCATGAACGAGCTCTAAGTACACGCACTCAATGAGTTCTTCTTTCGTTTCAAAGTAGTTAAAGAGGGTACCTTTGGCGACGTTGGCCTGCTTGGCAATTTTGGCGGTGGGCGTGTTCCAAAACCCTTCTTCTGAAAAGAGGTCAACGGAGGCTTCGATTAAAAGTTGGCGTTTATCGTTCATAGAGATGTAAAAATTTTAAACAAAAATGACCGCTTGGTCAATTTTTAAGCTGAGGCGACGACGCCATCTGCTTCCAACTGTTCGATTTCCGCTTGGGCGTACCCTAAACTTTGTAGAACAACGGCCGTATCTGACCCCAATTTTGCCCCCACGTGCTGATACACCGGCTGGTGATTGGACATCTTAATGGGGGAGCCAACCTGCTTTTGCAAGTTGCCACTAGGCAAGGGCACATCAACCACCATATGGCGCGCTTGGGCGTGAGGATGCTGTAGCGATTCGCCCATCGACAGGACAGGTTCCACGCACGCATCATACGCTGCAAAAATTTCGGCCCATTCCGCTAGCGTTTTTGTTTGAATCACCTCGCGAATCTCATGCTTAAAGCTTTGTTGATGAGCGATATCAAAGTTTAAACCCTTGTTAACTAAATCAGGGCGTTCAATCGCCGTACAAAACTGCATCCAAAATTTGGGCTCAAGCGACCCCACGGAAAGTAATTTGCCATCTTTTGTTTCATACAGATCGTAAAAGGTGCCCCCGTTGAGCGTGGTTTCTTCGGGACCAATGGCCTCGTCCCCCACTAACGCGGCAGACGCCGCCAAGCCGTTCCAAGCCAGAGAGCCATCGTACATGGAGATATCGACGTGCCCGCCCTCGCTTGTGGCAGTACGCCGGATGACGGCGCTGAGCAAACCAATGACCATGTGCAAACTCCCAGCCCCAATGTCGGCGACTTGGGTTGGCAGAGGTGGTGGCGCAGATTGGGATTTACGGCCGTAATACGACAGCATCCCCGACAGCGCTAAATAGTTAATATCGTGCCCCGCCCTATCGCGCAGAGGCCCATCTTGCCCATATCCCGTGAGTGAGCAGTAGATGAGATGCGGGCATACGGCCGTTAACGCTTCAAACCCAACCCCAAGCCGATCCATCACACCAGGACGAGATTGCTCCACTACAATGTCATATCCCTGCTCAACAATCAGCTTTTTGACAATCTCCACAGACCCTTCTGCTTTGAGGTTCAGACCCAAACTGCGCTTGCTCCGATTAAGCATGCCGTGTCCAGCAGACACGCCGTTTTCATCAAACGGCGGCAGCAGGCGCGTTAAATCAGGTCGGTTGGGGGCTTCGATACGCAAGACATCAGCCCCTAAATCAGCCAGCATCATCGTAGCGTAGGGGCCAGGAAGCAGGGTGGAAAAGTCTAGAATTTTGAGGTTATTTAGTGGTGAACTCATAAGATTTAAGATTAACGATTGACGAATTTTGAAATAACAATGGTGCAAACCTCTGAGGTTTATAAAGAATGGCTTGTGATTTCTAAACGGCTTGGAAACCACAGAGGTTCTTCAACACGGGATAGCAGTTGTTGATTTTAAAAGCCCATACTGCGGCCGATGATTTCTTTCATAATTTCGTTGGTACCGCCGTAGATGCGGCTGGCGCGGGCGTCAGTATACATTTTGGTGATGGGATATTCCGTCATAAATCCGTACCCACCGTGAAGCTGCACGCATTGATCAACCACCTTGCCCTGCAAATCTGAGAGCCAATACTTAGCCATGGCCGCTTTTTCAGCTGTCAACGCTTGGGCATTTAGCTCGTGAATACATTGATCGACAAACGTACGGCCAATGGTGATTTCTGTTTTCATTTCAGCCAGCTTAAAGCGAGAGTTTTGGAACTTGCCGATGGGCTTACCAAAAGCGACGCGCTCATTGCAGTAGCGAACGGTCTCTTCAAGGGCAGCTTCAGCCGCCGCAATCGATTGGACACCAATGATCAACCGCTCTTGGGGCAGCTCTTGCATCAGGTAAATAAACCCCATGCCCTCTTCGCCGAGCAGATTTTCAGCAGGAACGGGCACATTATCAAAAAAGAGTTCCCCTAAATCAGCACCGCGCATGCCCATCTTGCTGAGCTTCCGGCTGTGATTAAATCCAGCCATACCGTCTTCAATAACGAGCAGGCTAATACCGCGATGGCCCGCTTCCACATCGGTACGACAAACGACGATACATAGTCCAGCTAAGAACCCATTGGTAATAAATGTTTTTTGGCCGTTGAGGATGTAGCTACCGTCAGCTTGTTTAACGGCCGTTGTCTGAATCCCCTTCAAATCACTCCCCGTATTCGGCTCCGTCATGCCGATGGCGGCAATCATTTCACCGGACACTGCTTTGGGCAGCCAGCGCTTTTTTTGTTCGTCAGTGCCGAGGCGAATAATATAAGGTACGACGATGTCAGTGTGGACGCTAAAACCAAGGCTAGACACATGCGCATAAGCCATCTCTTCACTAACCATCGTGTTGAAACGAAAATCTTTGACGCCCATACCGCCATACTCTTCAGGCACATCCATCGCTAAAAAGCCGCTTTCACCTGCTTCTAGCCACGCCTCCCGATCAACGACGCCAGCCTCCACCCACCGCTCTTCGTTTGGCGCAGCCACCCGCTGAACGTATTCCTTAAATGCATCTCGAAACATGCGATGTTCTTCTTCATACATAAACGGTTGCATGGGGCGTCTCCTTGTGGGGTGTGAAAAGTGTGAGCCGTGGTGATTAGGGATAAGGTAACTGGTTATCTGAATCTATTTGAGGATTGTAGTGAATATTGACCAAGCGGTCAATCAATAAGGTGTTTTTTACAGGCTTTTACCAAAGTCTGTCATACCCGCCTTCGCGGGTATCCATTCGTGTGTGGATTCCTGCCTTCGCAGGAATGACAGGTCAGTGCGTTTTTATAAATTTCTCTACTTTGGTAATAGCCTGGTGTTTTTCAACAGCTTCCATAAATCGTCTGATTTGAATCTATGGAATCTGTAGCTTTCTTCTATATTTGGATCGTGATTTTTCCGACTTGCTTGCCTGTTGCTAAGGTTTCAAACGCCTCAATTGCGTCTGCAAAGGAGAATGATTTGTAGATGAGTGGTTTGATTTGATGTTGCTCCATAAATGCGATCATCTCTTTGAACTCTTTTGGTGACCCCATGGCGGTGCCAATGAGAGAGACGTGTCGCAGGAAGAAGCGAGCGATGTTCATGCCTACCTGCTGTCCAGCCGTTGACCCATAGACAATCACTTTTGATCCGACTTTGAGGAACGGCATATACGTATCGAGTGATTGTGGTGGAGCGCCGTCTAGCACGATATCAATGCCGCCTGATTGCTGCGCCAAGGCTTTTTCCCAGTCCGCTTCTCGGTAGTTGAAGCCACTAACAGCTCCCTGCGATTGAGCGTACGCCATTTTGTCGGGATGGCTGCTGGTGACATAGACATTGGCCCCATACGCTGTGGCAAAAGACAAGCCAGCTTGCGCCACGCCGCCGCCTATCCCCGTGATAAGCACGTTGTCATTGGGTTGAATACGGCCGTGTTTGACCAACCCACGCCAAGCTGTCAAGCTGGCTACCGGCACCGCCGCCGCCTCATCCCAGCTCAGATAGGCTGGCTTTTCAACAAGGTTTTCCTCGGGCAGGACGATGTATTCGGCAATGAAGCCCGGCAGAGGCATGCCATAAAGGCGATACTGACGCGTGGGGGCTTCTTCATTGTCCCCCCAACCAATGGCGGGGTAGCACATCACCTCTTTGTCTAGCCAACCAGCATCAACCCCTGCACCGACCTCAACCACAACGCCAGCCCCATCTGCGCCCAAAGTTGAGGGCAAGGTCATGCCTGGATACATCCCTTTGGAAATCCAGATTTCTCGATGGTTTAGTGCCGCTGATTTAATGGCTACCAGCACCTCACCAGCCTGCGGGCGGGGCTTTTCCGTTTCAATAATTTCTAACTGTTTCTCTCGGCTTAGTGATAATGCTTTCATGGTATCTATTTTGGATTGACGATTTATGATTTATGATTTACGAAAATGGGAAATCGTTGAAGAACCTAACGGTTTATTTCCATTTACCTATGTGAAATCGGCGTCATTCGCGTCATTTGCGTTCTATTTTTTGGGTCTTAGCAACATTACCCAACGTCATCAAGCACTTGACCAGCGACCGCTTCTTGAATGATTTCCATCACCTCAATTTTGGGGTGACCCAAGAACGCCTCTTTGGGTAGGCGACCGGCTCGCGCGTGCCCTTCTTTAAATTCGTCAGATCGGGTCCACGCTTCAAAGTGGGCCTTGCTCTCCCAGAAGGTCATCACCACGTAGGGGTCTTCTGGATTGGTGGGGCGCAATAAGCGGAAGGCGACAAAGCCATCCATGCCGTCGACAAGCGCGGCTCGGTCAGAAAAGCGCTGTTCAAAATCTGCGCCGTGTTCAGGATTAACAGGGATGCGGTTCATGACTGCAATCATATTCTTTCTCCTCACTTTGTTTTTTATGATTTTTATTCTTGCGCCTGACGCGCCACAAAGTCGATATACAATTCTACCTCTTCCTCCACATTATCCACATGGGGAACCCCCGGAATGATTAAATTATAATCTTCACGATTAACGGCCGTATTCACATTGGCAATAATTGCCATATCGGCCTGCAGCGTTGCTGAAACAGTCAACGTTTGAGGCAAAGAAATATCGCGAATGGTTAAATCACCCAAAATGTTGAAGGTCACAGATTCACCAACGGTGATGCTTTCTGCAAGCCCCTCAGTTTGGCTGGGGGAAAAGGTTACAAACGGATAAGTTTCCGTTTCCAGAATTTCATTCTGTACGGCCCGGGTGCGCCAAAAATCATCCGTCTTTAGCGTATGGGCATCGATGCGCATCTCATTAAATTGGGAGGCGGTCAGGTTGGAAAAATCGAGCGTAAAGTCACCAAACAGCTGGTCCGTGATGCCCACCACTGTAATTCGGGAGCCTTGGTGCCAGGTGGTTAGCGCGCTGCGGAGATCCTCATCCAGTTCAAATCGAGCGGTTGATTCCGTCGGCACGATTTGATATGCAACGACCCCCAACCCAAGCTCAGCGGTGGCTATTGACTGGGTTTGCTCCGCGTCTTCGACCTCGCTAGGTTCGTCTTGGCTTATGGCGGTCGGCGTATTCGTTAGGGCCTCTTCAACTTGGCTCGCTGAGGAACTAGAGCCTGTTGGCGTCATTACAGGAGGATTTATCGTTTCAGGCGCTTCGGCAAATGCACAGGCGCTCAGCATTAGAAGAAGCAAGGTAATAACCAGTTTCAAAGGATATGATCGTTTCATACAGTTTATTCTGAGTTGCGCAACGGCCGTATTGGCCGCAATATACCCGCAAACCCCTTATACCGTCTGGAGAAAGACGAGCGGCCCGCTTAGCCCAGCCACAAACAGCCCCCAAATGATCAAGAGAGAGATTATCCAGAAGCCCACAATAAATACATAATCAATCCGCTGGAACGTCATTTTGCGATAGTAAGTGCGCGTCTCGTAAGCACCAAAGGCCCGCCCATCCATTGCCAAGGCCGTCCGTTCTGCTCGGCGGATAGCTGTGGCCAACAGGGGGATAGCATAGCGGCGCATCTGCTCAAAATTAGAGCGCCAGCCAGCGTCTTCAACAACCCCGCGCACGCGATGTGCCGCCCGAATGATGTGAAGTTCGTTTTGCAGCATCGGCACGAAGCGAAAAGCGGCCATCGCCCCGTATCCCAGTCGGTAAGGCAAACGCCATTGCTGCACCAAGGCGCGAATAAAGTCGGTGGCGTCAGTGGTAAACGAAAAGATAAGCGTCATCACGATCAGTGAATAGATACGGAGGCCGGTCGCAAGGCCAAACAACAACCCCGCCTGATAAATCCGCAGGGGACCTAATGATATCAGTAGCGGTGAATTGGATACGAGCTCTTCGCGAACCACGACGGGGTAAATTAACAAATAACCAATCATTAAAAGCGCCATTGGCAAAGCGATCTTAAAAAATCGGCCTGGTTCAATTCTGCCCAAGCCTAAAATGACGGCAAAGCACAGCAAGATGAACGCGAGAGGCGTCCAATGCTCAGTGGTGAGGGTCAAGTAGAGCACCAGCGGCACAATCGCCACAATTTTAGTAAGGGGATTAAGACGGTGTAAAAAGCCGTCTCCGGGCTGGTAGAAAAATGATTGAGTGGTCATTTTAAACTGTGAGTGGCGCGCTATTATGAGCTGCGAGCTGCGCCTTTTCCTTTTGAGTTGGGATGGGTTTGACCTATCGCGTTAGTATTTTCCGAAAATGCCTTAACGAGCTGATTAAGGGTGTAAATGGGTGCCCAGTTTGGATTTTGAGTGGCAAGTTGCTGGGCCAGCTGGGTAATTGGGGGTGGCGTGAGATTGGCTTGGCGCAGGATGTCGGGCTGGTTGAATAGGGTTGAAGGTTTGTCTTCGGTGAGTTTACGGCCGTTGCTCATCACCACCACCTGGGTGGCATACTCCGCTACCAGCTTCATATCGTGCGTAATCATTATGATTGTCTTGCCCTGCTGATTGAGTTCGGTCAGAAGCTCCATGATGGTATCCGCATTTTTCTGGTCTTGTCCAAAGGTCGGTTCATCCAAAATAAGCACATCTTGACCCATCGCCAGCATGGTGGCTACGCTAAGGCGGCGTTTTTCACCGTGGCTAAGCGTAAACGGCGACGCTTTAGCGTAGCGCATTAAGCCAAACTGCTCAAGCAGGGCGTTCCCTTTTTCAGAAACGGCCGTTTCTGCTAGTCCGGCCACCCGCAGGCTATATGCCACCTCATCAAACACAAAGTTAGTGATAAATTGATGCTCAGGATTTTGAAAGACATAGCCGACAAATTTAGCTAAATCCCGATTGCGAATTTGCTGTACCGACTGGCTGTTAATCTCAATGGTCCCGTCTGAGGGCTGCAGGATACCAGCAATCAGCTGAGCTAGCGTTGTTTTGCCCGCCCCGTTGGCCCCCACAATCGCTAAAAATTCCCCCTGAAGGATGTCTAAATTGATATTTTGCAGAACGGCCGTTTCGCCGTAGGAAAATGTGAGGCCATTGATTTGAATGACAGGAGGGTTTTCATCGGAAGACTGTTCAGAAGCGGCACCATCTGGTTCTAACGCGAGTGACTCAAGATGAGGCAGCAGCTCAGGTATCGTTAATGGCTTCGCCTCAGCGGGGAGCCGCCCTTGCTGTTGAAGCTGAGTGGCAAGCTGCGTTATTTCCGGCATCCATATGCCCTGACTTTTGAGCAGGGCAGCCTTATCAAAAAAGACCTGCTGAGGAGACCCATCGGCCAAAATCTCGCCCGCACTTCCTAACACCACCACCCGATCGATCAGATGCATCAATGAATCGAGCTTGTGCTCAATAAGAATGAGGGTGTGCTTGCCCTGTGCCTTAATTTCAGCCAGCAAGTTGAACACATCGTCGGTGCCCACTGGGTCGAGATTAGCTGTTGGTTCATCAAAAATAATGAGCTGCGGTTCCATCGCCAGCAGAGAGGCAAAGGCGATGCGCTGTTTTTGACCGCCCGACAGTTGGTCAACCGACCGCAATCGATAGGACGCCATTTCAACCTGACCAAGCGCATCATCCACCTTGGCCGACATCGTTTCAGGAGGCTGCTTTAAATTTTCAAGCCCAAACAAAATCTCGTCTTCAACTTTGAGGGTGACAAACTGAGCTTCAGGGTCTTGAAAAACGATGCCGACTTTTTGGGAAAGAGCGGCCGTTTCCACCACCTGTGTGTCTAAATCATCAACCAGCACCTGTCCGGTCATCTTGGTGCCCAATGAGTGAGGAATAAGGCCGTTGCACGTTAAGGCCAGTGTGCTTTTGCCGCTGCCGGATGCGCCTAGCAGCAGGACGGTTTCGCCGGGATTGAAGCTCAAATTGACGCCGCTCAAAACGGCCGTTTTTCGGCCAAGATATGTCACGTTGAGATCATTGATTTGGATTTTCGTCATGAGGAATTGTAAATGGTAAACGATGAATTGCGAATAATAAACAAGAAACACTCACCGAATCACGCATCAGCTATTATCTATGAGGATACTTCTGGCATAACATTTCCCAAGATACCAGAATTTCTGAGAGAATTTGCCAAAATAACGACTAGCCAAGCCCCTAAAGCACAGCTGCCGAGGACAATTGCAAATAAGCCCACCTGCGTACCAATCGATAGTCTGTGCAGGTTATTTGGCACATACCCCAACAGCATGCCAAGCACCCCCACCGAACAAGCCGTGACAATTAACATCGTCAGACTATATCGTTTATACCGCGTGATTAGAAAAGCAAGCTCTACAAACAGGCCGTAAATGGCGCTTAAAACAAGTGAACCGATGCCGCCAGGTGAAAAGGGCACCTGCACCAGTCCAGCAATAATCATGCCAATGAGAGCTGCCCCGGGCCGACGCACCACATAAGGCACAAACAGAGCGGTAAACATCACAACACCAATTAACGTGCGCGTAAATATCGGTCCCAAAGCCGCCCCACCGGCTGTATAGGCATAATCAACAATCGTTGAAAGAATCCCCATCACAATGCCGATAACGGCCGTTATCAAAATATCTCTTGTTGTCCAGCTTTTCAGGGTCATTTTAAATTTCTCCTTTGACTGATGAGTGCGTCAGTTGGTCAGTTGGTCAGTTAGTCAACTAAATGCACTACTGACCTACTGAAACAGTGACATACTGACTTGCTAATTTCACGCTTCAAGTAAATAGTCGCTCAGCACGCCGCTCTTCAGCAGCCCATCTCCAATCAAAACCGTGAGCCAACCGCCGAGCAACCCACCAATTATGGAGGCCACAAAAACGCCTGCAATGGCTAGCGGATTGAGTGAGCCTACCTGTAGAAGCACCCATACAAACCCCAACGTGATCAGGTTATAAACAACGCCAATGATCAAAATAAAGCGAGTTGAGTAATTTTTATAGCGCCCCGTGGCAAATAAAATCTCGCCAATGATCCCACCAACCAAAAAGCCCACAATCGATATAATGCCAAAAGGGGAAAACGGCAGCTGGATCAAACCCGACAGCAGCGCACCCAAAATGGCGGCAAATGGCCGTCGAATGAGATAGGGAATAATAAACAAGATGATAATGTTCAACACCATCGTAATGCGGTTGCCATATATACCAATGCTCGCCTCAAGAAACGTGCGCAGTGAGGAAGAAACAAAGGTTAAAAGCGACACCGCAATTGAAAGGGCGACCAAGATAAGAATATCGCGTGTGGTCCATTTTTTCAGATTCATATTTTTCTCCTTTACATAGTTAGTTAGTCAGTTGATCAGTTAATCAGTTGGTCAGCCTGTCAGCTGTTAAACTGAAAAACTAATATACCGACCAATTCCTTTCATATCTCAACAAATGCCTCCCTCTAACTCTAGACTCTGGCTTTAAAAAGCTGAATAAGCATGACAACGGCAAGCCCAACTGACGCATAAATCACGGCCGTTTCTACCCCCCACCGTTCCCAAATCAGACCGATTAAAAACAGCCCAACGGCCGTTCCCACCGCATACAGTAAATAAAACGTGCCAAACGCGGCCCCTTTGTCAATCGCATTTTTACCAATAAAGGCACGAATGGCGTTCAAAACAATCACACCGTGCGCGCCAAATAAGCCAAAAGACAGCGCCAATGTCCACAAATTGGGTCGGATCAGCAAGAGCATCGCCAATAAACCAAGACCGTATCCTACTGTGAGCAGCTGTGGGGCCGAG
>JBCCFD010000281.1:0-10225 GCA_039029915.1 Chloroflexota bacterium | reverse complement strand
AGGGTTTCACCCAATTGAATTCCCGGCTTTTGACGCATTCGAAAATAGCTAACGACCGTTCCAATAAAGATAAAAAATGATAAACCCGAAACCCACGGGGCTAAGGCGGCTAATGGCGCTAAAACATCGGATACAAAACCACCAACAGCCCCAATAATTCCTAAAGGGGTCGCTGATTTATTTAGAGCCTGCCGTAAGTTCAATTGAGCGAACATAAGATTTTCAATCTCCTGTTTGATTTATGAGTAACAATACAGTTCTATCGATCTAAAAACGATCCTTTTTCAAAATTTAAGGCGCATCAAATAAGCTCAATTGAACGCCAGGAAATTCCCAGCTTTCAATCTGATTAAGATTTTCATTTAACCACTGTTCACGATAGTCTGTTGGGCGATCAAGTTCATTAGAAAAACCATGTGGCGAAAATTTAAAGGTTTGGGAGATATACCAAAAACGGCCGTTTACAGCAGCTTGTTCAAGTTGTCTTACCATCAGCCGATTAAAAACAAGCCTCTCGCTTTCAGTTACATAATTAGGCGGCAATTTTATAAATGGAATACGAGCCTCCCTCTGTTTAGCATAATGATTTAATGGTAGTAAAACATCGTTTTGCCCCAAAATCACATCACCCGTTTGTACCTGTTCATCTAAGAACTCAACAAGCTGACGCATATCGTTCCGGGCAAATGCCTTTTCATAATACAGGTTATAGAGCGAAAAGCTGCTTAAACCGGCAACGGTAACAAACAATAATGGTAAAAAAGCACGTTGCTTAACGCGCTCCGCAATTTTTGAAAATCCAGCCGCCACCAATAGGATGAAAGCCGGTAACGAAATAATTAAATACCGATCATTGTAAAGCGAAAATGAACGATGGCTCTCAAGCGAAACAGCAAACACGATAAAGATAGGCACAAACAGCCACATTTTTAGGAGTCGGTTTTGCAGTTTAGGTAAACGCAGCGGCTTTAAAAACGCCCCAATAAATCCTACGCAAAATAGCAGAAATAACCAGAGAAATATCAAATTTGTGGAATCAATCGTTCTACCAGCAGAAAAGGCAAGCAGCGTTAAAATTGGGTCAAACCAACTAATGGGTTGAATCCAAAGTGGGGTTGCATTTTCATACCCTCCATTACGAAAAATGAAAAATCCATACACTGAAAATCCAAATCCAATGGTCGTTGCCGTTAGGAACCAAACCGCCGCCTTAGATCTTAGGAATCGTATGTGCAAAATGATGAATAAGGTGTGGGTAAATAAAATTAGAACGCCAAAGTAGTGCGTGTAAACTACCGTTAGCATCACTACCCCATACCCAACCCAATCGATTAAACGGGACCGACTTAAGCTCAGCAGAAGAAAAACTGTGCCGATAGTTATCAACGTTGGTAGCATGGTGTACATGCGAGCCTCTTGCGAGTACCAAATATGAAAAGGAGAAATAGTAAATAGAAATACGGCCGTTTTGGCTAATTTTTGCCTTGGCGCAAGCATCTTTCCTAATCGGTAAATTGATGCAACACCTAAAACAGCCCACAAGACGGAAAAATAACGGACGTTAAATGATGATAAACCAAGCTTTCCCCATCCCTGCATTAGCCAAAAATAAAAGGGGACATGCCCCCGCTTTTCCAACAAGTCCTGGATGAGCTCTGCAAATGAAAGCTCTGCTCTGAAAACCGTTTTTAATTCATCCCACCATAAGCTTTGTGACTCTAGTTCCCACACCCGCAGACCGAACGCCAAGAGTAATACGAGTATCAAATATCCATATTCATTGATATCAACTTTAGGTCTTTTTATATTTTTCATCTAGCAAATAGATGGTGTAAATGAGGCAAGATTTTAGACAGGGATGCTCGTCAAAACCAAGACAAGGTAAGGACAACTCGTCATTTACGATTTTCAGATCAAGAATTTATTCTTTCGGCGCAAAGAGTGATGCTTCTCGTCGAAGACGTTCAAGGAAATCGACTGATTTTAAATTTCTCTCAAGAATATAGGTCAAATAATAGTATAAAATGGTTTCGATCTCCGCGTGTAACGGCCGTTTTAACTGTAGGGGCTTGACCGTATCCCACTGCCGAGTTTGCAAATAGCGCAATACCTTAACGGCAACGGCCGTAATTGGCTTAGCACGACGGTCAGCCATTTCATTTCCTGGTGAAATCAATCCCCCTAAATCAGCGCTAAAAAACTGATCTTCCTCTTGGATTGATTGTCCAGAAACGACGCAATAAAAAAACTGCGGACGAAACCCCGCTAATGATAATAGTTGCAGCTCATAGTAACGAGCAGCCAGCAAAATATCTTCATGCTCACCAAACCACGCTAGCGCAGACGAAAGTAAATGATACATTTCTGGCTGACGCTCTTCTTCCTGCATAAAGCGATCAAGCATCTCTACACCATAAGCCGCATAAGTTGTTTTAACCAAATCGTCTCGAAGTGGATTGTAAGCATCGACCATCTCCGCTTGTGTTAAAACGTGCAGGTCTTTCCCTTCCGCAAATAAAAAGTTGCTGCGCATGAAAAGCTCAATATGCCCCGTTTTACGACTTTGCGGTTTACGCGCTCCTTTGGCAATCGCTTTTACCTTACCATTTTCCCTGGTAAAGATAGTCAACAAACGATCTGCTTCGCCAAAATCGGACCGTTTGAGGACAATGCCTTCTGAGCGAAATGTGCGTTCACGCGCCATAGTTTAAGTTCCTAAATGCTCGGGACCAAAATGGTCTGGTAAAAGTTGATAAAGTGTTGTTTCACGGCCGTTTCCCTCACCGTCCACCAGAAAAACGGGGACGTCTCCAGCAAACTCAACGAGAACCTGACGGCATGCCCCACAGGGAGAACCCGCATTTTCTGTTGAAACCGCCACCGCCATGATTTCACGTTCCCCTTCTGAGACTGCTTTGAATACGGCCGTTCGCTCCGCGCAGTTTGTTAAGCCATAGGAGGCATTTTCAACATTCACACCGACAAAGATACGGCCGCTTTTCATTAAAATCGCTGCCCCAACAGGATAATTGGAGTAAGGGGCATAGGCATGTTGACGACTCTCACAAGCCTTTTGAATCAGGATCTCTTTTTGGCTATCCGAAATCATCGTCTTATCTCCCCATAAATTTCCGTATGATCAGGAATCTCTTGATTATGAAGAAGCGCCTGCTCAACCACACACTGCTGACCAATTTTTGAGGCGCGTAGTGTGGTGTTGGGCCCAATAATGCAATCTTCCCCAATTGTTGTTCCCTTTTGTATAAAACTATTCGGCCAAACAACCGTGTCTTTCCCTATGATCACATCCTGATCAATGTAGGTTGCATCTGGATCAATGAGGGTGACGCCTTGCGTGAGCCATTTTTGATTTGCTCGTTGTCGAAATGCTTTTTCAACGTCAACTAGCTCTTGCCGAGTGCCAGCCCCAAGACATTCATCAATATCTTTAAGCAAGACCGGTTCAACTCGTTTATTTTGAGAAACGGCCGTTTCGACCATATCAGTCAAATAATACTCAATCCCATTGCGTGCCTGACGCTGGGGCAAATTGTCGATGTTCTGCCATAGAAACTCGGCATCAAAACAGTAAACACCCACATTGAGTTCCCGAATGTTGAGCCATTTATCCGGCACTTCTCGCCGCCTTACTTCAGCAACCTCAACAATCTCTAAAACCTGCTCCCCCTCTCCTCGAACGATGCGACCAAAACTGCTTTCCGGTGATCCGGCAACGGTTAATAAAGACATAACCGCCTTCGTTTCTGATTGTCGCTTAGCTAATCGGATCAATGTTTCAGGGCGCAATAAAGGCATGTCTCCGTAGGTCACAATAACCTGTCCGCTCTTTCCAGCCATCAATGATTTTGCCATCTGCGTGGCGTGCCCCGTCCCCAGCTTCTCAGCTTGCTCGACGTATACGGCCGTTTCGCCAAATAGCGATTGAACGCCATCCTCGTCATGACTGACAACCAGCACCGGCTTGTTGTCGCTGACCTCAACGGCCGCTTCAAAGATATGTTGCACCATCGGCTTACCACCAACTTCATGCAATATTTTTTGGTATTTCGAGTTCATTCGCGTGCCTTTTCCGGCCGCGAGAAGGATAATTGAAAGGGTCATATTTGTATTTCAAATGGTTTACGTATCAGTTTTTCAGTTATGCACGCGGGATAGAAAAAGATATCAGCTTTATGTGTCGAGTACGCCTCAATCCTAGATTATGAATCGCAAATCGCAAATAAAAAAGGACCAAGCCGGTTGACTTGGTCCTTAGCTGAGGTGCCAGGGATCGAACCTGGGATGGCGGATTCAAAGTCCGCTGCCTTACCACTTGGCGACACCTCAATGCAGAACGGAACTTTATCACAACGGGTTTTAAATATCAAGTGATATTTTTGATGGAATTTGTAAGGTTTAGTCGCAGCTTTTTTTATAATTCTTGACGACCATCGAGCGCACGCCCTAGAGTGATTTCATCGGTATATTCTAAATCTCCACCAACCGGTAGGCCTCTAGCAAGGCGGGTCAGTTTAATCCCTTTTCCATCCAAACGTCTTTGGATATACATGGCGGTTGACTCTCCTTCAAGGGTTGGGTTAGTGGCCAGAATAATCTCTCGAAATGGCTCGTGATCAGTTCGGTTAATAAGAGGATCAATCTTCAAATCCTCAGGGCCAATGCCCTCTACCGGCGAGATTGCTCCATGAAGCACATGATAACGGCCGTTAAATGCCCGCGATCGCTCAATCGCCAAAACATCTAGCGGTTCTTCAACCACACAAAGCAATCCTTGGTCACGCCCAATGTCCAAACAAATCTCGCAAGGATCCTCCTCGGTGATGTGAAAACAAACTGAACAGAATTGCGTCAGCTCCTTCATTTCACGAAGCGCATCCGCTAAATCCAAAGCTTGGGTATCAGAGTCTCGAAGCAAAAAGAAAGTTAATCGTGCCGCTGATTTTGGCCCCACACCGGGTAACCGAGCAAACTCGTTTATCAGTTGTTGAACTGAGCGGGGCAATACAGAATTGGCCACGGTTACATTCCTAATCCGCCTAGCAAATCGTTAAGGCCACCCATATTGCCGGTGATGCCTTCCATCCGCTCAGCAGACATGGCTTGTGATTGTTCAATGGCGGCATTAATCCCTGCCACAAGCATATCTTGTAATAGATCAACATCCTCAGGATCAACCACTTCTGGATCAATTTTGATGTCTTTGATTCGTTGATGGCCCGTTATTTCAATACTAATAGCTCCACCACCAGCCGTAACGGTAACGGTTTCATTCTCTAAAGCGCTCTGAGCTTCAGCCATCTGCTGCTGCATCTGCTGCATCTGAGCCATCATATTTTTAGGGTTCTTCATATTTGGCCCTTTTGAGCCACCCGCTTTTCTTTTAGGTTTTGGTCGAAATGATCGTTTAGCCATTTGTTCTCCTTGAGTAGATAGAGGCGGAAGCCAGCGCTTGAAGATTTTTAGATCCTCCGCTCTGTATGCTTCGCTCTAGCTTTTAATCATCTTTCTGCACAACGCCGCCCAGTTCTCGAGCAATATCATCTAAATCATTTTTGGTGACAGCCACTTTGTACTCACTTGTCACAACAGTCCGAACGGCCGTATTGACACCAACGAGGTTTGACAAGATTGAGCCAACAAGCTGGTTAGCGCCCTGTGTATTATCAAATTTTTCTTTAAAAATTGGGAAATCAAACCCAATGACAAAGGTATTCCCTTCGGTCGCCAATGGTTTGCCCATGTTGAGCAACGCTTTCAAGTTTCGATTTTGCTCAGACGCCCGCTCAATGAGGGTTGGCCACTGCGCCTTAATGCCTGATATGGTGAGATCAGTTGTCATGGCCGTTTCCGTCGCAATCGGATCAGCTTCATTAGATTCCGGTCCAACTTCAGATTGAACAACAGGGTTGGCCTCTATTTTAGCAGGCGGCTCAATCAGGGTGACCGGTTCAGTCGCAGGTTCAGGAACAGGCTTGGGCGTCGGTTGTTGAGCCGAAGGCTGTGTTTTTGATTGAACAACTGGGGCAGTTTGGGCGGGTGGAGTTTGAGTAACCACCACAGGAGTCGGAACGGCCGTATCTGGCAACATCTCAACAAAGGCCAGCTCTAGCGGCAGTTGAGGCTGCCAGCTACCGGCTGGCGTCATGGCAGCTTCATTAAAGGCCCGCAAGGCTGAAATAAGCAATTTCCTAGGCGCCCGCTGAGCTTGAGCCACCATTTCGGCTTTTTGTTCATCGGTGCCATCAAAAGGAAGAGCCTGGCCAGCCGCCTGTAGCAAGATGAGCTGACGCAAATACGCCACCATCTGCCGACAAAACTGCCGCGCATCAGTGCCAGAGCCTAAAGCATCATGAATAATAGAGAGCCCTGTTGAACCATCTCCCTTTAGCCATGCGTCAGTGAGGGCAATAACGGCCGTATTGGATGCGGTGCCGAGCACCATACGGGTCCGCTCAGCCGTAATATTGTCGCCAGGAGCAATCACAAGCTGGTCCAGCAAGCTCTCTGCATCTCGCAAACTACCTGACCCTTCACGCGCAATCATCTGTAACGCTTCTGGTTCAATGGTAAATGACTCTTTTTCAGCCAACCACTCTAACCGAGATTCAATTTCTTCCACTGTAAACAGGCGAAAATTAAACTGCTGACAGCGAGATTTAATCGTGATAGGCACTTTGTGCTCTTCGGTTGTAGCAAGCACAAATTTAATGTGGGCGGGCGGCTCTTCTAATGTTTTAAGGAGGGCATTAAAAGCGGCAGTGGACAGCATGTGTACTTCATCAATGATGTACACTTTGAATCGTCCTTCGTTTGGCGCAAAGTTTACTTTTTCACGCAGCTCGCGTATGTCGTCAACCCCTGTATTTGAGGCAGCATCAATCTCAATCAGATCTAGGAAGCGACCTTCATTAACAGCAATACAAATACGACACTCGTTACACGGCCGTTTCGCCGGATCTTCTGCTAAACAGTTTACCGCTTTCGCTAGCAGTCGAGCTGATGTCGTTTTGCCCGTACCGCGGGGACCACAAAAAAGGTAGGCATGTCCCACCCGATCAGAGGCCACACTATTTTGGAGTGTTTGGGTGATATGTTCTTGACCGACAACATCTTCAAAGCGGCCGGGGCGCCATTTACGATAGAGTGCTTGGGACATAAGGTTAGTGTAACATTCGCCCCAATGCCTGACAAGATTATCCTCATAATGTTATTTCGCTGTAACACGATAGACATACAATAAAAACCCAATAATCTAGAATAAAAATTCAGTTAAGTTAATTTCGCGTTTCAAAACACAAAGGAAAACTACATATGAGAGATACCATCGTGCCGGGTCAACCTAATTTCAATGATTTTGAGGCCTTCACTCAAAGCTTGAAAATCGTCTCATCAATTGGGGTAGATCTACCAATTTTAGAGAAAAAAAATGATTATCAGAAGATTAGTGAATATGATGTAGATGAAGACTTTTTTTATGACCATATTTACGTTCACAGAAGGCAGCAAAACGAAATTTTAAGCTACTTTTTAGATCGAAGAGATCTGATCATACTCATTGGCCCTCAAAGATCAGGAAAGACCTGTATTTTAAGAAAGGTAATGCGTGAAGTAAAACAGCGCAAAAGGCTAGGCTACTATTGTTGCTTGATTGATTCGCGTAAATCTATTACTACTATCGACGCCAAGGAGGATCCTGTTGCATTTGAGAAGGAGTTTGCAACACATATTGTTTCTCGATACCTTGCTGAACTATTCCCGATCCCAACTACCAGAGAAAAAAAGGAACGAACAAATATTCTCCACTTATGCGAGTATATTCTTAGCCCCAATAACGATTTAAATCTAACAATATTTGGGGATTTAATAAGAAAGGCACCCTTTACTGACATTTGGAAGCACAAAAAGTATATAGATTCAAATGAGGGTAAAAACTTTCTTGATTGGTTAAAAGATAATTTCAATCATGATCTAAAAATCCACAAATTAATTGATTATGTTAAATCTAACATTACCATTTCCCAAATTATGCATGCTGCATCAGCTATTTATGAATTTCGCAATCAATTACTACTGATTGACAATATCGATCTGCTTCCTGAAAAGCACCAGACTCATGTAACGGACGTATGCACTATCATCCATAACAGAACCGCAGATGTTTCAACGATAGTCCTGGCGATGAGGGATGAAAATGTGTATCAACCATTTGACTATGAAGAAAGAGGTGCCCCACCATTTGAGACAACAATTCATTTATATCCCTCTAAGAAATCTCAAAATGCACTTCGCCTTGGGGATATTTCTCGTGAGGAGTTTGAGAATATCGTCTCAAAACGTTTTGAATGGGCAAGAACACTTCAAGAAAGGGAAATCGCAAGATTAGAGTCAGCTATCAAGCATGCAAAAAAAGACATAAAGGACCACGATCTAAGAGAACTTGAAATTTCCGACTTAAAAAGCCGCCTAGACAACAAAGGTATCCCATTATCAAACGATGCATTTGTCGAATGTTTGGCATTAAAAAAGAAAATACTGAATGTGTTTGAAAAGTTTGATGCTATATCCTTGGCAAATGGATCCCTAAACTCCTTACTAAATATTCTTGCTGATTTTCTAGCATATTTAATTGATCTACCAGACTTGGAGGGGACTAAGCACGGTCACATTTTACCTGCCAATCAGTATCATCAAGGACTCGTCGATACCTTATTCCTAGTCTGGTTACGCGAGTCAGAGTTACATGAAACAATTTCCACATATGATATTGTGCATGCCTCCGAAGCATCGTACCTAGATTCTGATGAAATAGGTTTTTCATTGGAACATTTAATTGTTACAACAACATGGAATCTTACCCATCATAATAATCGAAGTAGTAAAAACAAATATATTGCACCAACAGTAGGGCAAGTCCTTGACGAAATTTGCTCGCTTGGATTTGAGAAAAATCGAATTTTGTTGGATATGTTTTCACTACATGAAAATGCAGATCGCCATTGTGGCATTATTGAGCTTCAAGACCGAGAGACCAACATTCTGGATAATTTCAACAAATTAACCGAGGACGATTTAATTTACGTCACACCTCGTGGGAAAAGTTTGATTGCCAATTTAAGCAATACCTTTGGCTACTTTTATGGATGTTGTCAAAAAAATGAATTGTTTTATCCAAACTTCATGCTTCCCCCTCAGGTCAATGAAACCAAAACCTTAGAACAAATTTTTCCCGTTTTATGTGATATTGCTCAATCTCATATTTTATTTTTTTTCAATGTATATAAAAAAATAAACAGGCCAAATTGGCAACAAGTTTACCGATCAAAATTTGGTATTCCTATGTCACCTCATTACGCTAGGCATTCATTACAAACTGTGGGGGTGAAAATTGGGCAGGGTTACTACAAAGCCTTGCAGTTTGAAGCTTTGATAGATGGAATCAAGGGATATGTTTTCAGCAGCAACAATAAAGAAACACGCAATTTGTTCACCCCTAAATTAAATGAATTAATTAAGGTTTTTAAAAACTATGTAGACAATATTTCAAATCTTGAAAATGACATTTCATTCTCTATAAGAAAAGATTTAAACATCCCAGCACGGAAAGGTGGTTAAGATTTATGGATGAACAAAAAGATTATAAAGATATGTCATTGGATGATTTATTAAGTATTGCTTCTGACGAATATGACGATCGTGCACCTGCGGCAAATCTTGAATTTGAACGACGAAATTTAATCTCCGCGACCAATTACTCTAAAAGGGCTGAATATTTAAGCTATGTGCTTGCAATTATTACAATTGTTCAATTTATCATGGCCATAGCCAGTTTTTCAACTCAACCTTCGTCACCAACCACAATGATCATTATCACAAACACACCAGTCCCAACTATCACGCCCACCATCGTTGTCACCCCTGAGGTTGAGAATTAACCGTTAGATGCTAAGCCATTAGGTAGACTTTGTGAAAAAAAATTCACAAAGTCTACCTTAAATAAAAAGAAGTTCCTAATTTGAAAAAAAGGCATAGTCGGATAAAACAGCGAGTATGCCAAAAAAGATACAGTACACCTTAACAACAGAATCAGAACAAGACCTTGTCAAAGCGCTGCAAACGAGCAAACAACCAGAGGTGAGGCGACGGGCCACAGCGATTCGGCAATTGCACTTGGGCAAGAAACCCCAGGATGTAGCTGAGATGTTTT
>JBCCFD010000280.1:0-10243 GCA_039029915.1 Chloroflexota bacterium | reverse complement strand
GTAAAGATACCCTAAATCAGAAAGAAGGTCGGCATCCTCCTCAGAAGCAGGTTGTGATAAAGCCAATTCATAAAGAGCGATGGCTTTGTTTATCTCGTCTGCTTGAATGTGAATTTGGGTGTCTTGAATCAGTTGGGCTCTATTTTTCATGCTGAAATGATTTTGTATCCCTTTTGTACCCCTAATCAATGTTGATGTGGTACCAAATCACCCTTAGAGATGCATACCATAATCATACCTAATAAAAAATAAGATGAAATGGAGCGACAAATGAATCTTTCCGAATTGACACACCGGTTTTGTTTTCGACAAATTGATGAAGATGCGATTATGCAATTTTTAATGACCCAGCAAGAAGAGCTGCTGCTCGATGATAAAACGGCCGTTCAGAAGGTCGTTGATAGATTGTTTGATTATGGTGGCATTTTGGCTACTTTTACACCAGACGGGGAAATTGTAGCAATGCTCGGCTTCTTTTTTGGAGATCCCAGTCACCATTTTGAAGATAAAGACACGCTTTTTCTTTACGTAGCCGCCATTGCAAAACAGTACCGTCTATCTAGGCTCTTTTATCAGGGGATGCTCTTTGTGATGCGGAAGGGGCGAGAATTGGGCATGATAAATTTTCGCATGCAGGCCAACATTCATGATCCCTATTCAAACAAACTTTACAGCCGTATGGGAAAACCACTTGGAGAAAGCCGAACTATGCGCGGGCATCGGGTCATGACGTATGGTGGGGTGATTCAAGACCTGCTGGCTCGTTACGAGCGCACCCAAAAACGGGTCGAACATTCTTCAAAAACCCAATATGCTAAAAACAATGTTCAACACACGCTCTTTCTTGCGCCTGCATTTATCCCATAGGTGCAAACAAAAAAGATTTGAAGGGTAAAAATTTAGCTGACCTGTTTTTGTTTGCTTTGCAGTACAGCTCAAATCATTTCGTACCCATCAAAATAGTTTTAGCGGCACTTAGGTGGAGAAAAGATTGCTCTTATAGCTGTTAATAAGGGGGAAGGGGCAATTCATGAAATAAATCGCGAGGTTCGTTGGGAACGTAAATGCCAAAGTAAAAGAATAGGTCGGTGAGGAGAATGACGATAATAATGAAAAGGGCGAGTCGCCAGCGGCCGTTTTCCCAGAGTGCAGATATGGGAACGGCCGTTGCCCAGCAAATGACCGGAATCATCACCACATGATGGGAACTAGATGGCGCACCGCCTAGCAGTATTCCCCCGAATAGCAGGGCGAAAAAGAGCCAGACCAAAGGAATCCACTGCCGCTTCCAGAAAAACCATAAAATACCGATCACGAAGATAGGGGCTGAGATCCCAATAAGATAGGGCACACCGGGGCCGTAAAAGCCAGTCACCTCTGGAATGGTTGTAAATGCACCAAAATTGCGATAAATCTGGTGCCACAGATAACGGCCGTAATCCACCTCGCCCAGCGTTGCCGTAATGGCTGGCACAGACCAACCCCAGACAACGCGAGAGCGTTCAAAAAATAGGCCTGGACGCATAAAGGCAAAAAAGGTGATGGGCGCCCCAATCGTCACGGCCGTTGCCGTCATCTTCCCAAAATGAATCAGCATCTTTTGATAATTGGGCGTTTCTTTCCACATCAGCCAAAGCAAAAAGGGCAGGATAAACAAAACAGTCTTGCTCCCTGCATAAAAATATTGAGAGAGGCCTAGGGCAACTCCGGCAAGGACAGCGCCACCGGCCCAATTTCGCCGATAGCCATAAACAAAGGCCGCCAAGATTAGTGGCACCCATAAGGTGTCAAAAATGTTGTTCAAGCCGATACGCGACCATTGAATGTGGTAATGGTAGGCTGTCATTAATACGGCCGTTATCAAAGCGGTGCGCCGATTTTCAAAAACCGCAACCAAAAAGCAGGTTGCCACGACAGCCAGCATGCCTACGATCGCACTAATGCCTCGCAAAGCTGAAAAGTTATACCCAAACACCGCAAACGAAAGCCGAAGCAGATAGTTGTATAAAGCCGGTTGGGAGTTGTTGGCGGTGTGGAATGGATTGATTGTTAGGCCACCCTCTTCAGGAAAGATGTGGCGCATCGTGTAGCCCGCTGTCCCCCGTTCATCGATGTGCAGGCCGCCGGGAACCGTGTCTAAAAAGGTGATTCTAAGGATGATGGCGACTAGGGAAATGGCCAAAATCCAGCGCCACGGGACTGATTTTGGCCACGGGATTTTTTCTTGGGGGATTAGGGCGATGGTGACAATAACGGCCGTTATGCCCCATGTCCAAAGCTGCCAGCCAGTTACCAATGAGATTGTGCCGTACGCAAAGCCAATCGAAATGCTGATTAACACACCGGCCAATGCAATAATAAACTGGATCATGGCGGTATCATTTTGGCGAATCTCATTTTGCCAAAGCTGAATGCCCGCTTGCCACCAGTTTTCAATCCATGATGGGGGGGTAAACGGAACTTCGCCTGCTAAGCGGCGTTGCCGTACGGTTCGCCAAGCCAACGTTAAAATCGCCCCCAGAATGAGGGCGATGGAAATAATAATCAAATATTGGGTTTGGCTTATCCGCATACGGATAGTTTACCAGTTAGACGAAGGGAAACAAAGATCCTCAGGTCATCGAGCCAGCATCAATGGCCAAACCAGCAGTCTGACAAGTGAGACTAATCGTCAGATGGTGCTGCTTCGTCTAATTGAACCGTTTCTTCGGCGAATCCGAGGGAAACGGCCGTTTCCACCATATCCGTGGCAATGTTAAGCCGATAAAAGGTGCTGGCTGGGCAGCCACAGGCGGCACACACAGCGCGCGATTCGGTTACGCCATCATAGACGGCGATATCTTCTTCTGCTAGGACGTCAATCGCCTCAAGAATATCATTATAGGAAGGGGCGTCCGTATCACACTGTATGCCTGAGGAGATGACCACCCAAGCCGTTTCAACATTGGCGTCTAATGTGGCAAACTCAACGTCGGGTTGTGGTAATAGTTCAATAATGGGGGCTGGGTATGGATCACGCTGGGGGGCAATTTCTAAGCTTTGATACCCTTCTGGGAAAGCAGTTGGTTCTGGTGGGGGAGGATACCCATCAGCATCTGATGAGCTGACTTCTGGTTCCTCGATTGGCGGTGGGGTTATGGTGGCTCTCGGCAGTTCGTCAGCCTCTGCCGCAGGCTCTTCAGCTTCTGTTTCTTCTCCCTCATCATCTTCAACAACGGTGAGTGGATCAGGCTTGATACCCCCTGTTTCTTCAACAACTTCATTTTCGTCAGCAGATGGTTCGGCATCTGTTGTGCCGCCGCACGCTGAAATTATGAGGAGCAATATGAGAATCGAAATAAATTTTTTCATAGATGACACCTTTATTTGAGAAATCAAATTAGAATAAATTTTTTACAGAACAATGGAAATTGAGAAAGAATAGTAATCAGAAAGACTTGGAACTGTCGGCGGCTATTGTAGCAAAATCTAGTTTCCGAACGTACAATCAAGAAGTACTATTCTAATTTACAGAACGAATTCTAATAGATTTTGTTCCAAATTCTGTTAATGACTGAATAAATTGCGATAGTTCCAACGTTTAAGAATATGGAGATTTTTGTGAAAAGAACAGTTTTTATACTTTTTCTCATCTTACTGTTCACCGCTTGCTCTACGCAAACTAGTGATAATGATGAGGGTGAAGAGGCAGTCTCAACTGAGTCCAACACAGTGGTTGAGACGCCAACTGAAGCCCCAGTAGAGGAGGCCGTATCGGAAGATACGGCCGTTGAGAATGAGGTTGAAGTTGAGTCAGAGCCAGAACAAGAAGTGATTCAAATTGAGCCAGTCTTGCCCGAGACGGTTTCAATCGTTCGGGATGATGATTGGGTGAAGGGAGTGGAAAACGGCCGTATTGTCATCATTGAATACGGCGACTTCCAATGACCGGGCTGCGGTGCATTTGCGCCCGTGTTGGCGCAACTCTTAGAAACCTATCCTGACGACGTGACCGTTGTTTACCGTCATTTTCCTTTAAATAGCATTCATGCGAATGCCCAAGAAGCGGCCGAAGCCTCAGAAGCGGCCGGTGCTCAAGGTGCCTTCTGGGAATACCACGACTTTTTATACAATAACCAAGCCGCTTGGGGGAACCTTGCTCCCGATCAGGCCCGCGAATTTTTTGTGACGGCCGCCACAAGCATCGGCATTGATGCTGACCAAATTGCGGCAGATTTAGAAAACGATACCTATAAAGACCTAGTTGATGCAGACACAAATGAAGCTTTTGGGCTTGGTCTAGGGGGAACCCCCTCCGTTTTGTTTAATGGTGAACTGTTGTCTGGACAAACCTTACCCCCGCTAGCCTTTTGGGTTTGGGATGCATTTGTTCAGCTTGAATTTTTAGCAGACCGACAATACGATGCGGCCCCCGAGATGGTCATTGATGTTGAAAAAATATATATCGCAACGGTTGAACTGGAATCTGGGGACGTTTTTACCATTGAGTTATTCCCTGAATCTGCGCCAATAACCGTCAATAATTTTGTCTTTTTAGCTCAGGAAGGCTGGTTTGATGGCATTTCATTCCATCGCGTCTTGCCTGGATTTGTTGCTCAAACTGGTGATCCAACCGGCTCTGGCATTGGCGGACCGGGCTACTTCATCCCCAATGAATTAGATGCCTCGCTTTCTCACGGTCAGGCTGGGATGGTAGCGATGGCAAACTCTGGACCGGATCGCAACGGTAGCCAATGGTACGTCACCCTTGGAGATGTGTCACAGCTTGACGGTGCCTACACTATTTTTGGACAGGTTAGCGAAGGGCTGGATGTAGTTCAGGGCATTGCCCCCCGTGACCCGTCCGTTGATCCTGAGGCCCCCAAAGGAGACATTATCGTTTCCATTACGATTGAGGAGCAATAGCGCGAGGTGTTGTATTTTGGTTTTCATCGCGCAACGTGCCACAGGCAACGTGCAACAGACTACGAAAAAGTATTGGGAGAATGAGTATGCAAAATCGGAGGCTTTTTACTTGGGTAGGTGGGCTAATCATGCTAATGACCTTAGCGTGTAGTTTGCCAACCGTCCCTGATATTGGGCTAGGGCCTGCCCCAACGCCAACCCCCATTGGCAACAGCATTGAATTTTGGACGCCAACCTACACAGCCGGATTGTCACCAGGTGAAATGGTTCCCGGGGCTCGGTTGGAGTACGTTGGCCTTCAAGAATCAGGGGTGTATCAAGTTAAGATAGATGGACAGCCGGTCGTGAAACGGAACGCTGACTCCTTCTTTTGGAATGGCGTGATGGCACCAGGAGTGATCGGAAACTACGAGCTACGCGTTGGTGCGGAGATTTTAGGTGCTCTGCAGGTAGCTGGACCACTCACTGTCTCTGTCTTGAATCCGCTGCCTATTGAAATCACCTCCTTGCCTATTGATGCGACATATTGGAACTTTAAAAACTTTGTGGTGGACTATCGAGTGCCTGTCGGCCATTTGCTCCCAGGCACGCCAATTCTGTTTACCGGTACACAAGTTCAAGGGGAAAATACGCTGGCCATTTTGGGGAATTCTAGTGATTACACCCAACTCGCTTTTGGGGATTCAATGGTTTATAACGGTCAGCTGCTGGATAATGTGTTTATTCGCTATTCATTAAGAACCTCAAGCATTGAAGATGATGTTTTGCGTCTTACGGGCACGGCCGAATTATGGATCAGGTAAAGTAAAGCACATTGACCGTATCGTTTTTCAAATATCTTTTTGTTCTCCACGCATAGTGGTCTATACCAATTTGAAAAAGTGATTTCATGGCAGAGAAGTTTATTTACGAGGAAACCTCGTTTGTTCAGAAAAACCGTTTTCGAACGCTTCAACCTGAGGCATTCGAAATTCCTGATTTTTCCACTATAAAAGATCAATTACCAGACCCCGTGCTGCCAGAGTTTCCAGAATGGTTAGCTATCTATTGGCGCAGTTGGGAAGCGGTGTGGCGGGTGGGGCGGCTCCCTAATCTGAAAAACGGGTTGTTAAGGCCGTATCTGGATTCGGGATATAACCAAAATATGTTTATGTGGGACACTTCTTTTATGTCCCAGCTAGCGATTTACGGCCGTAATGCGTTTGATTTCTCTTTAGCCTTTGACAACTTTTATGCCAAGCAACATGCGGACGGGTTTATTTGTCGCGAAATTAGTATGCAAACGGGCTGTGATTATTTCGCACCGTTTGATCCAAATTCAACAGGGCCTAACATTATGCCTTGGGCCGAGTGGCGTTTGTTCCGTCAAACGGGTGATGTTCAGCGCTTAGCCAAGGTGTTTTGGCCTCTAGTAGCGTATCATCGCTGGTGTCAAAATAATCGAACGTGGCCGAGCGGCTTGTATTGGGCAACGGGGATGAGCAGCGCCATGGACAACCAGCCTCGCGTGCCCGATAGCAATAAGCATCATCGTCACTGGACCTGGGTTGATGCCAGCTTCCAAGCGGCTGTAAGCGTATCCGTTTTAGAGCAGATGGCCCTTGTTTTGGAAGAAAATAAGCTAGCTGAAAAGCTGAGTCATGAGAAAACAGCTTTGGTCTCTCAAATTAATGCCCAGCTTTGGTCTGATAAGTCCGAATTTTTCTTGGATAAAGACGCAAACGGCCGTTTTAGTGATGTGAAAACAGTGGGGGCGTTTTGGGGGTTACAGGAAAAGAGCCTGATTCCTAAGGAAAGACGGCATTCATTTATCCAACATTTGCGGGACTCATGGTCATTTGGCGTTCACCATCCTGTGCCCACCCAATCATCAGATAGCGAAGGGTATAATTCCTTAACGGGGAACTACTGGCGCGGTGCCGTTTGGCCAACCGCGACATATATGGTTCTGAAAGGATTGCGGCAAAGTAAACAGCACAAGCTGGTTCATAAAATCGCCCGAAAGCATTTGGAACACGTAACGGCCGTTTTCCAAGAAACGGGCACGCTTTGGCAAAACTATGCGCCAGAACAGACCGCACCGGGTGAGCCATCCAAAGCTGATTTTTGGGGCGTTTCAGCCATTACGCCAATTGCTATCTTGCTTGAAGATGTGATCGGTATTCACGTGGATTGGCCGCAAAGTCGGGTCTATTGGGACCGACGACTCAAAACGAATGGCGCGTATGGTGTTAAAAATTATCCGCTCGGTGTGGATGGCATACTCGATTTGGTAGGTGATGAGGAGAAGCTCGTTGTTACAACGGATACGCCATTTACGCTTGTGGTGCGGGATTCGACGCTCAATATGCAAGCGGCCGTTTCCCCCGGCACGACTGAAATTCCTCTTGATTAACGATGCAGAAAATTCGCGTAGCCACTATCAATATCCGCAATCGTCAAGATCGCTGGTTTAGACGTCGCCATCTCTTAGTGGGTCAGCTAATTGATGCCGCACCGGATTTGATTAGCCTGCAGGAGATTGATATCTCAATTGGCCAAGGACGGTGGTTACGCGGGCAAATCAATGCGCGGCTGGGTCGTGAGAATAAACGGCCGTATACCCTTGTCCAAAAGCGAAAGCGTCACCTCATTGAAGGATATCGACAGGGGGTGGGGGTACTGACCCGTTTGCCCATTGTTTATCATGACGTGCTGAACCTAGGCTATGGTGGACGACCCGCTCTGCGCGTCAACGTTCGCTTGGATAACAACCGCACCCTTGATTTTGTGGCCACGCACCTGCACTCTGGATTTAACAACCATCAAGCTCGCCAAGAACAGGCGATGTTGCTGACCGGCTGGCTTAAAAATCAAAAGTGGGTGCCCAACCAAATCATTGCCGGTGATTTCAATGCGTTGCCTGGAACCCTAGCCATCCAATACATTAAACAACAATTTTTATCTGCTTATGAGCAAGTTCATCAATATGAGCCACTTGCTACTTTCCCAACCGCGCTTGTAGACCCTAAACCACCTTATGACGGCATGCTCTCACTTGGCTGGGCGGGCTGTTTAGACTATATTTTTGTGTCGACGGATATTAAAAAGGTAGCCACTGCCAATATTTTTCTGGACATTCCTTCCGATGAAGACGCCCATCTTTATCCATCTGATCACGTTGGGTTAATAGCGGATGTTGTTGTGGAGTAAAAAGACAATCAGCTTGTGAAGATGGTGATATTTGCGATATTCGTTAAATTGGTTACCTTAGAAAACCAATAGACCATTGGACTAATACACCAATAACCAATAACTATGATTTCAATCGTTTCCCCTGTCCATAATGAAGAACCTGTATTACACGAACTTTACCGTTGCATTGCTGAAGTGCTTGATGCAACCGAGTTTGACTGGGAGCTGGTGCTGGTTGATGATGGCAGTCGGGATCGATCCGCCGAAATTATTCAAGAGCTTCATGAAGCCGATAGCCGAGTCAAAGGCATTATCTTATCTAGGAACTTTACCTTTCAAGTTGCCGTAACGGCTGGGTTAGAGCATTCTCGCGGGGATGCGGTTGTGCTTATTGATGCAGATTTACAAGACCCCCCTGAAGTTATTTTAGAGATGATTGCTAAATGGAAAGAGGGGTATGATGTGGTTTACGGGGTGCGCAGCAGCCGCGAGGGTGAAACTTGGTTTAAGAAGATAACGGCTAAAGCATTTTATCGGCTTATTGATCGCATTACGGGTATAAAAATTCCGGTTGATACGGGTGATTTCCGTCTTATGGATCGAGGCGTTGTGGATTCAGTTTTGCAAATGCGGGAACGTAATCGGTTTTTGCGTGGGATGGTAAGCTGGGTTGGCTATAAGCAAATCGGTGTGATGTATGAACGAAAGGCACGGTTTGCAGGCGAAACAAAGTTTACGATTAAAAAGATGACGCGGTTCGCTGTTGATGCAATAACGGGCTACTCTTATTTTCCACTTCAACTGGCGACCTATTTTGGCTTTTTTATTGCTTTACTCAGCACGATAGCAATCATTTTAGTTATTATTGCCCGCCTTTTCTTTCCCGAACAGCCCCTGCTTGGGCAAGCCACAACGCTCGTGGCGGTGCTCTTTTTAGGGAGTATTCAGTTGATCAGTTTAGGCATCGTGGGGGAGTATTTGGGCCGAATTTATGATGAGGTGCGAGAACGGCCGTTATACCTCATCGACAAAAAACACGGCTTCGACGTCGAATGAAAATAGTATGATACTATGAGTTTTTGCCAATTTATAATGAAAAAAATTAATTTGAAAGATAACTTGGGCGACCCTCTGGGTAAAGTTGGTATCCTCCCTCTGGTTTACCTCGCCAATTCACCAAATAACAAGGCTTAGTCGGTAATGGCTCTATTTTTTTACGGATGCCAATAATAACTTGATATAGGCTGTCATCAGTTACCCCCTTTTTTCTAAGCTCATCAGGCCATGCATTGATAATAATATCTGTTTTTGTGTGACGTTCCCTTGGATTAGACAGCAAAAATTTTAAAAGGGAGTGCTCTAAAGGGGCTAAATTTTCGATGAGCTTTTCCCCCTGAAAGATATCTCCTGATTTTTCATCAACCCAAATACGTCCAAAAAATAGATTTTCTTTTATATTTAGATAATTACGGAGCACGCCAACCTGGATGGAATAATGGTTCCCATTCTCCTTGCAAACCCCTTTTAAAATGAGCTTTGATAAGATTTTTAATCTTTGTTCTTGTACTTTGGGAGGGCTATCAGTGAAAAAAGCGTTGTTGGTTTTGAGCGAACTCATATGTAACTGAATAAGAAGACTCAATTCCTCTTGGCTTAGGCCACTTAGTAACTCCTCTAATCGAAATTGGATAGGTGGATATTGACTTAACTGTTCTGCCCATTGCTTAATAGGTTTCTTGTTATTTTCGATAAGCCACCAGTTGCATATCGCTTTCAAAAGCGCTGGGAAATTACCAGATAATTCTAAAATGATGCTGATCTCTTCTTCAGTCAGATGATTTTGAGAGCGGTGTAGTTCTTGATTTATGAGCTCGCGGGCATCTAAGTTTGTCATTGAACTTACCCAGCAAATCCGTTCATCTATAAGTTCATGAAGTTCGCCTAAATGTTTTGACCTTGATAGATAAGTAAATTCATGTCGCATACAGATCAGATAAAAAATCGTTTCCTTAAAACTATCTCGAAGTGCTCTGAGAGAATTGGTGATTTTTGAAGATGCTGTTTCATAAAACAAATCAAATCTATCGAAAACTAGGCCGATCTTTATTTGACTTTTCCTAAAAATAAAAAAAAGCTCCCGAACAGCGCTTTGGGTGATAAATGG
>JBCCFD010000279.1:0-10245 GCA_039029915.1 Chloroflexota bacterium | reverse complement strand
CCGACTCCGTAGATTATTGGAACAGCTATCTCAGTGACGGTGGTTACATCAGCAAATTCTTCTCGCCATAGTCAACAAATCAAAAAAAGGGGAGAGTAAATGTGTTTTCATCTTACTCTCCCCTTTTTTTGATTTGTTGACTATGGCGAGAAGAATTTGCTGATGTAACCACCGTCACTGAGATAGCTGTTCCAATAATCTACGGAGTCGGTTCGGTGAACCGCTTTGCTGCCAAGAAGGACGACATCATTCCCTTGGATAGCAAAGGCCTGTGCAACCAAGATCAGTGGGGCTGAATCTGTGCGTACAAAGGCATCGGTGGCGGCGAAGATGACGGCGTTGAGTTCGTTTTGGAACTCAGTTGGATTGGCGTTGGGGTCTTGGGTTGCTAAAAAGCCTACAAATAGTATCCGATCTCCATCACTCGTTTGGAATTCAGCAATAACGGAACGGCCGTCTATGCCTAAACGCCCAGCCACAGCACCCGCTGCTAAAGAAGCGGCCGTACCTTCATCGATGATATCGCCCACGGGGCCAGGCGGATTGTCATAGCGCCAAATGCGTAAACATTCATCGTATAAATCGCTAGCGACAAAGTTTTCAGGGTCAAGGTCGCGCGCTTGGTCAAAGTATTGCAATGCCAGCCCGCATAGATCTTGTAAGGCTAAAGCAAACCCTAGGCCAATCAATGCATCAATATTTTCTTCATCAAGCTCCAGCGCTTTTTCAAACTGCTCCTGGGCGGTGAAATTTTGCTCCCGATCAAGATAAAAGTTGCCCAGAGAGAGATAAACATCAATATCCTCACTGTCGATTTCGAGTGCCTTATTAAGGGCGTCTTCTGCCTCGTCGTACCGCTCTAATTCAATTAATGATTCAGCCCAGTTGAGATAGGGGAAAACATTGGTATCTTGGTCAAGCGCAACCGCCGTTTTGTACTGTTCTTCCGCTTCTTCGAATCGCTCTTCACGCATGTATGCATTTCCCAAGCCAATCGCGGAGAACGTACTGAATGGATTCATCGAAACCCCAGTTTGGAAACTTTCGATAGCCGCAGCCGTTTCGTCAAGACAGAGATAGGAGAAGCCAATGAAAACGTGAATAAAACCGTTGTAGGGCTGTAGCTGAGAGGCTTTTTCCATTTCTCCCAGCGCGCCTTCACAATCGTCTAAGTCGAGCATCACCTGCCCGCGGCCAAAATAACCTTCTGCCGCCTCAACGTCACGGTCAATCGCAAGATCAAAGTTTTCAGTTGCTTCATCGTAAAGCTCACGTTCGATATAAACAAAGCCGCGACAGGTATACCCATTCGGCAACTCCGGCTGAAGCTCAACGATTTGGTCACAAACCTCAAGCGCCACTTCATACTCTTCTTCATCGGCATGGTAATCAGCTAAATCGCTGAGCGCCGGAATGTAATCTTCGTCCAGTTCAAGCACATCGTTGATCAAGAATTGCTCGGTGCGTGTATCATCGATAAACCCATAGAAACCGGCGCGCCGCAGCACAAATGGTGCATATTTTGGTTGAGCCGCATAGGCATTCCCTGAGGCTTCAATCGCTTCGTCATATCGATTAAATGAAGAGTAAACGGAGGCGAGATTAATTTGGACAAATGGGTCTTCGCTATCGATATCAACGGCCGTTTCCGCTAGCTCCAATGCTTGATCATATTGATTGACGTTTAAATAAGCGATTGATGCGACTGATAAGACAAACGCGTTTTCAGCATCTAATTCCATTGCCTGGTCGCTAGATGTGACGGCTTCGTCCAGCAGGTTGTTTCCCATTTGTGCCCAGGCGAGATAAGCCAGTAGTTCTGCGTTTTCGGGGTCAAGCTCAACGGCCGTTTCATTCAAAGCCAGTCCGTCTTTGTAAAGCTCAGGCAGGGCTTGGTGCAAGTAACCAAGCTTCGCATAGGCAATAGGCGCGTCGTGAATATCAATTGCCATCTGATACGATTCAATGGCAGAATCCCACTGGCTTTCAATCAAAAATGCATCCCCCTCTTCTATCAATGATTCAACCGGAATAGGTGTTGGCGAAGGAATTGTCGTCGGAGTCGGCACAGGTGTGGGTGTGTCCGTCGGTGCTGGTGTAGGTGTGTCCGTCGGAACGGGTGTTTCCGTAGGGGGTGGTTCAGTGGGAACTGGTGTGGGTTCCGGTTCGCTGCCACAGCCAATCATGGCGATAGCGAGGAACAGGAGGGCTAAAAGTTTAAGCGTGATTTTCAAAATAATCCTCCAAAGTGGCTTGCAAACTGCGATTCGGACCCTCTGGAAGGATCATCAAATGGCTATTACCAAGGCAGAAACCTTCCAAAGGGGGCGTTATAAATAAATTTAGTTACTGGCGTTACGCAGTATCACTGGTGCAAACCTCTGAGGTTTTTAAAAAAACGCTAGTGATTGCCAGTCTGTTTAGAAACCTCAGAGGTTTTTCCGCGTAACATCAGTTAGTTAATCAAAGTCAAGACTGCTCACGATATCGGCAAAAATTGGATTGTATTTTTCTGCGTCTTCGGAGCGGCTAAAGGCGGTGACAATGATGGCGCGGTCACCGTCGACAATGTAGACCTGCGTAATAGTGAAAGAGACGTCCCGCAGGCGCTGATCAGATGCGGTGTAGCTAAAGATGCGGCGAACCGCAGAACGGCCGTCTACCGATATGCGCTCATCTGTAATCAACTCAAAATCATCAAACTGACTGGAATCGATGTTGTAAAAACGGACTAAATCATTTAAGTCTGGTCTAAAATCAAACTCCAAGAAGACGAGGCTGAGGTTTGAGCGGTAATCTTTGTCTAGGGGCCCTAAAATGAAGATTGGGGCCTCGGCCCCGGGGTCAACAAACTGTCGCCAATCGCCAGGATACGTCACTGTAAAACCGGTGTAGCTATCGGACCATGTGCGACGGTCATCAACTAAAACTGGGATGCGCTCTAGGTCAGCAATGGTGGATTCAGCCAGTTCGACGTCGGCGACATCAATACGGCCGTTTTCACCCTGCTGCTCATTTGCTAGCGCAAGCGCTTCATTGAGCGACTCAATGGCGTCATCGTAACGGGCTAACTCATCATACGCTGCCGCCTTGAGCAGATATCCATCAATATTAGCTGGATCTAAAGCGATGACCTGATCAAAGTCATCTAAAGCAGAGTTGGCATCGCCGCTGTCCAAATAGATAATGCCGCGCGTTTGGTATGGCAAAATATCATCTGGCAACAGTTCTACTGCCCGATCGATTGTGTCAATCGCTTCGCGCCACTCTAAATCAAAGGTGTGAATTAAGGCTTGCACCACATACCCTTCGCCTAAGTCAGGATTGAGTTCGATGGCGCGGCTGGCATCAGCCCGAGCGCGGTCATAATCTTCTAGCCTAAAGTAGGCACGGCCTCGGGCGGCGTACGCTTCGGCTAGATTGGGGTCTAAATCAATAGCTTCGGTTAATTCGATAGCGGCTTGGAAGTTGTTCCCTTCTTCGATAAGGGTCAATCCTTTGACTAAATAAGGGAGCGGTTGGTTATCATCAAGACGCAAAACCCGATTGCTGTCGCGGAGGGCCGCCTCTAAATCTTCAAGCTGCAGGTGGGCTTCTGCTCGTAACAAAATGAGATTGGCATTTTGAGCATCTTGGACAATGGCGGCACTAAGGTCATTGATAGCATTATCATATTCAGATAGCTCAAAGTAAGCGATTCCGCGGCCGGAAAGTGCGTTTTGGTTGTTGCTGTCGCTTTGCAATACGGCCGTAAAATCTTCAATCGCCTGTCCCCAATTTTCCTGTGCTAAGTAAATCTCACCTTTTGAAGCAAGCAGAGAAGGGCTGTCGGGTACAAGCTGTAACGCTTGTTCAAGCTGAGCTAGAGCCTCATCAAGATTTTCTTCAGCAACGGCCGTTTCTGCTCGCCAAATGATAGCGGGGAGGTAAGTAGGCTGCAGGCTGAGGGCTTGGTCTAAATCGGCGCGGGCAGCAGGAATATTCCCTTCGGCAAGATAGGTGCCGCCTCGCCCAGCGTAAGCCACGCCAAACTCAGGGGCAAAATCAATCGCCTGTTGGAATGAAAATTGGGCTTGTGGCAGCTCTAAGCGGGCTAAATGAGCCTCGCCTCGCAAGCTGTGCCCCCAGGCCCACTGCGGTTTGATGGCAATGATCAGTTCAGCATCTGAAAGCGCCGCCGCGCTTTCACCCATTTGCAGGAGCGTCAAACCGCGAAGATAAAGCGCATAATGGTAGGTGTCGATGTCGATGTTAGAAACGGCCGTGTTCATTTGTTCAACACCAGCTAGCTCACCGTTTTGAGCCGCAATCGCCCCTAGGACAAGGTTTGCTAAGTGGCTTTCCCCTGCATCCAAGGCAAGATTGGCCTTGCTGATGGCGTCGTTTTGCTGTTCGTTCAAGAGATGAATCACCGCCTGCCAAGCAAGCGCGTCCATTTTTGTTGCTTCATCAGCTTCTGCTGATACGAAGTCAGCCAGCGCAGCATCATCATGACGCTGCTCAAACTGGAAAAGGCCACGCAGTAAAAATGGGAAGCCAATCGTTCCATCAACGGCCATAATTGCTTCTGCTTGAGTGAGTAACTCTGCTTCTGTAGCGTCTCGATTGATTAGCGTCGTGTATCGCCAAAGCTGAGCGTCAAGCTGGGTGCTGTCGAGGGCAATTATGGCCTCCACATCAGCGAGGGCGGAATCTATATTGCCCATCGCCTCATACGCAGCGGCTCGATGTTGAAGCAGCTCAATATTGTCGCTGTTTGTTTCCAAAAGTTGAGTCAGATCAGCGATGGCTGGCTCATGTTGGCTGGTGGCGATGTATGAATCGGCCCGCAGCTGAAGCAGATTTTGACGAGATTGAATATCATTTGGCGTCCTGTCTAGCGTGCCAACTTTTGCTTGTTCAGCTGGGTTGCTGGCAAGAACGGCCGTGGCGTCATCAATCGCTGCTTGGTGGTTGCCATCCCCAAAGTGAGCCAGCGTGCGTCCCACCATTGCCGCTTCGTCGTATTGACGCACCGCATCCGGCTGAACTGACATTGCTTGATTGTAAAGTGAGACGGCTTCATTAAAGTTGCCATCGGTGAAGGCAGTCTGCGCCGCCTCAAAATGAGTTTGTTCTTGATTGCGTAGGGTGACAAAGGTGCCACCAGCACCAGCTAGGAGGGCAATCACAATAACCCCCGCGATAATTAGACCTTTCTTCATTATTCATCCCCCCTTTGGATTGAAATATTGGCCGCCCACGGGAGCGGAATGAGCGTGTGTTGATACCCCTCGATTTCTGGTCGAACAAGCACATGAGAAAGCAGGTGAACCGTTTGAATTGAGGCGGCATCAGCCAGTAGGAGCGTTTCGGCTTCTTGATAAAGCTGAACCCGGGTGGCTGGGTCTTGTTCAGTGCGAGCCGATTCGAGTAAGCTGTCAACCTCTGGGTTGCTATAGCCACCATAATTGCCGGGGCCAGCCGTGTGATACAGTAAATCGAGCATGTTTTCAGGGTCTGGATAATCGGCACACCAGCTGACGGCAAAGAGATGGCCCGGCTGTTCATTCAGCTGCGATTGATACGCATCAGCTGAAATGAGTTCAATTGTGATGTCGACACCCAGTTGAGATGTCCAGCCATCGACGAGAGCGGTCGTTACGGGGTCGGCTGTACCTGAACCAACGGCCGTATAGATGAGCGGTGGAAGATTTTTGCTAGCCAGCAGCGCTTGGGCTTGTTCAATGTTAAATTGGTCGCTAAACGGCCGTTCTACAAAGCCTGGCATCCCCGGTGGCAAAATAGAGCCAGCCGGCACAACCGCGTCATTGAGCACCAGCGAGGCTAACGTTTGGCGATCAACCGCTAGGGCAAACGCTTGGCGGACTTCAGCATCATCAAATGGAGCCTGCGTCGTGTCGAACAAAATGCGGCTGGTGCACAGTAATCCACCAGACTGCAAATCAGCAGAAAGCGGTTCGCCGGGGTCTTGGGCGCGGGTTAAGCTTCGTGGGCTAACGTTGGCAAAATCAACTAGTCCCGCTTCATAGGCTGCAAAGCTGGATTGACCGATGATAAAAACGGCCGTTTCGATTTGGGGAGGTGTCAAATGGTACGCTTCATTCGCGACTAGCGTGATAACGCGATTCGGTTGCCACCGTTCCATCATGAATGGCCCGGTGCCATTTGGTGTGCGCCACCAGTTTTCCCCTGCAGCCACATTTTCAGAATCCACCACAAACGTAACGGGCTGGGTGAGCTTGGCGAGAAAGTAAGGTTTTGCGCCATCGAGCGTAATTTGGAGCGTTTGGTCGTCTATAACGACCACCCCATCAATTTGACCACCGCGACCTTCAAGCCGCTGATTCACACCGATAATATCGTTCAGGTAAAAGGCAGCGGTTGTTGAGCCAACTAGTGGGTCAGTGGCCCGTTCCCAAGAGTTTTTAACATCATCAGCCGTCACCGTCCGTCCATCGTGGAAGGTTGCGTTTTCGCGAAGGGTAATGGTATAGACTGTGCCGTCCTCACTGATTTCCCAGCTTGCGGCTAGATCTGGCTCAATTTGAAGCGAGCTGTTGAGCTTGAACAAACCGCTATAAAGATGCCCCACAATGCCATAGGCAGGAGCTAACGTCGTGGCTGGATCAAGGCTGTCCGGTTCGCTTGCTAGTTGGAAAAGCGCATTATCCCGCGCCACACCAAAGAGTTCTGGAGATTCAAGGCTTAAACTGCCCGCAATAGCGCGTACAGTGCTGGGGCGAGCTTGTATCGCTTCTGATTGCCCGAACAAGAGAATGGTGTAGCCGTTGGTGCCGGTAACGGCCGTAAATCCGTGGGCTTCAAATGTAGCGCCATCTTCATCTGCCCAAGAGAGCTTGATTTCCCGAGCAGGCGTACCGTCATTGAGTGTCGCTCCATTTTCCTCTAGGAGCGTAATTTCCTCAGCAAATGGCAAATCGTTGATCAGGTCGCTGGTGAACGTGGTCAGTTCTGTGCCTTCATCGATGGGCTGTCCGCCCGCAAAAAGCCGCACCGGGTCATCTGAGTCAGTAACGATAACGGCGGGTATGTTTTGTCCCGTTTCCTCTAAAAACCAGGTGGGTGGATAAGTAAACCAAAACCCAAGCTCGGCCTGGCGATAATATCCAGCAACAGGTGTGCCAGTGGGGAGCGGCGGCGGTGGTGGTGTCGGTGAGGGAACGGCCGTGCCTGTTGGTAATGCCGTTGCGACAGCTCTTGGCGTGTGGGTAGCGGTTGGTGCCGCAGTGGTGTTGGTTGGCACAACCTCCGGCACGGGCGTTTCAGCCGGTAAAGGGGCACTACAGCCTATGCTAAAAAGCAATAGGAGCCCCAAAATGAGTATCAATTTTTTTCTCATGAAGTTTCCTTAGCAGCTGGTGTCAATCTGTCTTGTATTGACGTTGTTTCACTCAACGTCGGGTTTTTTAAAATTACGACACACGCTTGTTTCTTAAAATAAAATATCCAGCGACCCCTAAAATCAAGAGCGTGCCAATGACGACCGGAATCGTGGGAAAGGATGATTGTGGCTCGTCGATTTGCTGGCCTTCTATCGTTATCGTAGATGGTTCAGTTGTTGGGTTGAGTTGAGAAACGGCCGTTGCGGCAGGCACAGTTGCTGTTTGAGTTGGTTCTAGGGTGGGTTGGGGCGTTGCCGTCGCTGGTACGGCCGTTGATGTGGCTGGTGCAGGCGTTGAAGTCGGTGGATTACCCAAAAGCGAGAGCGTTGGGATTGGCGTTGGCGTTTCGGCCGTTGTTTCCTCAACTTCGGGAAGTGGGTCAGCCCCAATCGATTCGCGCCACTCCGATTCAAGGGCATGGAGCGACAGACCGTATGTGGTTAGCATGGCATCGTTTGTTGTTGATCCAGCCTGAAAGGTGTCAAGCAGGGTTAAGAGTTTTTCTTGCCCATAGTTAATAATCAGGAATTCAATAAAGTTGTAACTCTGAGCGTAGGATAAAAACGCTTGGTCTGGGTCAAGTGAAAACCCTGCCCCGAGCTGATTAAAGCTGAGCAGGTCGTCGTTTTCAACCGCATTGTTGAGCAGGTCGGCTTGACCTTCTTCTGGCTCACCTTCAGCCACTTGGGCAATGCCTTCATGAAGCCATGTTGGTACGTCGTTGGTGCAGTTGAAGGTGAGTCGTCCCACAACCAAATGACCCAGTTCATGACGAGTGGTGCGCAGAGCGTAGGTTAAGTAATCTGGATTTGCCGTCACTAGGACGACGTTGTGTTCGGGAAAAGCCGCTCCACCGGCCCAAGCGGGCGCACCGGGAACAGAAACCTGTAAATCAAATGATTCATCATACAGATAGATGTCAAATGGTTCGTTGAGATAAACGCCTGTGTCGCGCCCTAAATCGTCAATGGCTGCCAGTGCCTCGTCGAGCACATCTTGTCCAAGCGATTGGGGGCCACGATACCAGTGGACGGAGACGTTGTCTTCGGTGACCGTTTGCCAATAAAACCAGTCGTCTAAGAAGGCGGCCGTTTGCCGTTCGGTGACGAGTTGTTCGCCACCGGCCGTTTCGATCTCCCATTGCCACCAAAACTTGCCGCCGGGCGGAATGAGCTGTCCTTGAAGGATGGGCCAGCGCCAGGTAATGTCTAGCTCGGTGTTGGGTGTGAATTCGGGGGTGTATACGGCCGTTACTTCCCCGCAGCTTAAAGCATCGATGCCGTACACGAGCCTCACATCAACGATTTCTTCATCGTGTGAAAGCTGAAGGCGAAAATCAACCGATTCTGGAAAATCGACCCAAGCTTCGTTCTTTTCAATTGTGAGTGAATCAGCTGATTGGGCATGTGCGTTTGCAAATTGGAAAACAAACAGAATGACACATGCGACAAACAAACTGTTGCGTAAAAGATTCATAGGATGAATGGCGCGGCTGGCTTATGTGAACGGAAATAAGAGTTTGAAATAAATCTGAAATTATTGATTCCGGTCACGTGACTTGATTTAATTATTATAATCATCAAATTCCCTTAAAGACATCCTTTCGTTAAAAATTAGGACAGATGACTAATCCTAAAAAAGCCCCGTTTTAGGGCTTGGTCTTTACCAAAAAACGTGTGAAAATCTGTGGAATCTGTTGAACGCTTGGGGTATGATGCTTGGGTGATTCACAAAAAGAAATTTGAAAAAGAGCTCGGTCAATGTGATTTGCTTTTAGGAGAATTAACGCGTAATGGAACAATATTTCGACTTATTAAAACGAGTGCTTGATGAAGGTATAGAAAAGGGGGATCGGACTGGAACAGGGACGATTAGTGTTTTTGGGCACCAAATGCGGTTTGATTTAGCAAATGGCTTCCCGGCTGTTACCACTAAAAGATTGCACATGCATTCGGTGATTCATGAACTGCTTTGGTTTTTAAGCGGCGATACTAATGTGCGCTACCTGCAGGAAAATAAAGTTCGTATTTGGAACGAGTGGGCCGATGAAGAGGGGGAGCTTGGCCCCGTTTATGGTGCTCAGTGGCGGTCGTGGCCCACAAAAGACGGCCGTTTTATCGACCAAATGAGTCAGGTTGTGGCAGATCTTAAAACAAACCCTAATTCGCGTCGTCACATTGTGTCAGCTTGGAATGTTGGAGAGCTTGAAAATATGGCGCTTCCCCCATGCCACACTTTTTTTCAGTTTTATGTGGCAAACGGCCGTTTATCATGTCAACTTTACCAGCGGAGTGCAGATGTCTTTTTAGGGGTGCCGTTTAATATTGCCTCCTATGCCCTGCTGCTGCTGATGGTGGCGCAGGTGACCGGTTATGAAGCAGGTGATTTTGTACACACCTTTGGGGATACGCATATCTACCTTAATCATCTTGACCAGGTCAAACTTCAACTAAGCCGCGACCCCTATCCTCTCCCCACCATGACACTCAATCCAGAAGTCACCAACATTTTTGACTTTAAATTTGAGGATTTTAAGCTGGAAAATTACCAGCATCATCCGACGATAAAGGCACCAATTGCTGTTTAGGGATTGGGGACTGGGGATCGGGGATCGGTGGACGGTTGCTGAACACCGAATATCGAATACGGACTACTTTTGACTAATCACTGGAGTTTCGCAGAATCACTGGTGCAAACCTCAGAGGTTTTTTCCGCGTAATATTAGTAATCACTTTAGTAAAGTAATGGATTGCGAAAGCCTTCACTAGGCAACTGCTAAAGTTGAACTCACTACTTTATGATTCCTGAAATTGTCAAAATAAAAGCCTATCTATTTTTG
>JBCCFD010000278.1:0-10302 GCA_039029915.1 Chloroflexota bacterium | reverse complement strand
TAAGGCGGGCTGAATTTCACTCTCATTTAACGGTTTGTAATTTGCATTAACGGCACACGGTATCACGGTTACTTTCTCCTGAGGTACCGGCAAATATTGCACGATATCTCGTTTAGATTGTTCACTATCGGTAATGATGGCGTCTAGGCGGCGCACGGCTAAAGGCAGCCAGATACGATAAATCAGCCAATCAAGGCGGCTGCTTGTTTCGGGATAAATATAGGGCACCACATCATGAATAGTGGCGACCTTGGGTTGCCCCGTCAGAAATAGGGGCATTGATCCAGTCGGATCATGCACCACGTCCAGCTTGTGCTGCCGCGCAAACCAGCTGATTTCCGCCTGACCCAGCGTCAGCAAGCCGGGAAGCAATTTGGAGCCCTTAAGCCGAACGGCCGTTCCCGGCAGCTCATGGTCACCAGCTTGAAGCTGCAGCAGGGAAGTGCCGCTCGCTTGCAAAGCGAGTAAGAGTTCTTCGGTGTAGCGGCCAATGCCGCCCAAGGCTCGATTTAAGCCGTATGTCACAAAGCCAATTTGCGTCATTATGGTTCGTAGGGGGTTCGCGGACGCAGATGATAAAGCTCTGCAAACCCATTATCGTAGGTGATCAAACTATCTCCCCCAACTTCGACAGGAAGCGGACGAGCTAATCGTTGACCACGCTGATTGGTAATATCAGTTACTAAGAAATTCCGCGTATCTTCAATTTGGCGCACATCGTGTGCCAGGGTGATGTCGTAGTTACCTAATCCCTCACGTATACCAACGGCCGTTACCAGCCGCTCATCGTAGCCAGTCCAAACGGCCGTGTCTTCCAAAGTGGCGTCGGCAAATTCAATCGCCTGCAGTTCAGGCTCAAAATAAAACAGCCATTTATTACTCAACGAAGGTTCATTTGTTGCCTTTAACGTCGCAAAGACCGCCAACACCATGACCGCCAGCCAACCCAATCGGGTCACCCGATGCCAGTTCGTTGCCCGCCGCGACATCACCCATCGAGCGATAAACGGCGCGGCCAGCATCGCAAACGAAGGGAAGCTGCGCACTTGCAAATTGCCATCAATCGCCCCACTAAAATCAATCAGCACGCTTAACGCTCCAATGAAGGCAAAAGCGCCATAAAATGCCCACAAAATCATTTCCGAAATTTTGCGTGGTTTTTCGTCAGTAAAGAGCCATTGAACTGTTTTGCTCACCCACAAAATGGCTGAAACCAGCAAGATAATCCAGTTGCCAATGCTCACGGTGAGATAGGTAGGCAAATTTATCCAGCCCAGAGAGACAACCTGATAAGGGTCAGTTGCCGATTCTTCAACATCGAGCAAAAGAGCAGCCACTTTGTCCCAAATCGACTGGAATAGATCCAAATGGTGAATTGCCGGTTGATAAATATAAAACGTAAACAAGAAAGCCATGCCCATCGAAATCAGTGCCGCATAGGTCAAGCGCTGACTTGCTGGATCAGCTTTTTTTGTCCTTTTACGATTAAAAAACCGCATTGCAGTCCAATTAAGGCCTAACGCTAAGCATGTAGCCACAATAAAGCTAATGGCCAGCAAACTGTTGAACGTTATTAATCCAAAAACAGCGAGGTAAAAGGCTATGAGCCAGCCCGCGAATCGCTTTGGCTCATAGCGCGTTTTTAGACTCCGAACAAGTAGGAATAAGCAAAACAGCATCAAGCCACGGGTAAATTTTTCATGGCTACCCCTTAGAACAGGAAAAAGGAATTCTGCCTGCACAAATAGGATCACGGTGGCTAGAGTGGCGCCTCGTGGCGACGCGGTTAACTCTCGGTAAAGCAACCAAGCTGGGAAAACAATCCAACCAACTAAGAAAGTACCGACGACCAAAAGCCATTGGTCAAGCGTAATGCCAAGAAAGCTCATCATAAAAACACTCAGCGCTTGGAAACCGTAACCGTTGGGATAGCTTTGTCCCTGCGGGGTTAATTCAGCTGAGGTTTGAATGGCTCGAATGGCGTTGGCAAAGGCAAAAGTGTCTGTCTCACCCCAGTAGCCACCATATCGAAAGATGGCGTAGCTGGCTAGAACAAGCACCGTCATTAGTAAAAGCAAGATATCAAACTGGGCGGCAGGCCGCTGAATGGACAGTCTTGATTGTCTCATAAGATCACCTCTTCTTGATTTCGGTTGAGCGCAAATTTGGCAGCAAATCCGAGGAATCCAGCAAAAAAGAGCAACATTGTTGCTCCAAGATAGAGGGTAAGATCGCTGGTTGTGAAAAAGTTCAACGGCCGTTCACTCGGTGCAGGTGCTACCTCAACCGGCACGGCCGTTTCTGTCAGCACAGCGCCATCTTCATCTTCAACCCACAGCCGAAGCGAAACGGCAGTTTCATCGTCAACCTGCCAGTTTAAAACAGACTGGTAAGTGCCAGCAAACGACGTCCTAAGCAGCGGCCCTTCATTGGCAGTCAGCATCAGCCAATAGTCACTGTCCGGTTGGTCGTCAAATAGCTCAGCGGAAATTTGAATTGGTATTGTTTCACCAGCCACAATCGGTTGATCCGGCAGCTGCATATCCACGACAAAATCAGCGAGATGCGGCGCAATTTGCCAACGACCGTCATAAGTGAGCTGCACAGCACCTGTTTCAGAGAATGAGTCATCCCAAGGCAGGTCGCCGCTCACTTGAAAATTAGGACGGACCGTACCGATGATTTGGAAGCCGTTGGGATACGGCCGTATCTGCTGTACATCGATTCCCGACATTTCCAGAACGGCACCGTCATATTGATCAAAAGCCGTTGATAAATCTGTTGGGTCTACCGAGAAAGCCACATTCGCCAAAGTTTGTTCAAGTACAGCCCATGCTTCTGGCGTGTCTGGTGGCGCAAAAAGCGGCGGTGTTGGCAAGGGTCCAATCTCCTTAATCAACAGCTGATCATTTTGACTAAACAGCAAGAAATCATCCTGCCAATTGAGCCGTTCAGTTACCTCACCCCGGCTCATCTGAACCCATTGGTCGAGGTAAGGATCACGGTCTAAATTTGCGATTTGAAGCGACTGGGTGTTGTTAATTTGCCAAAAACCACCATTAGCCTGCATCAGATGAAGCTTGCCATCAATTGGAGAAAGGTAAAGTTGCGGGGCAGTCACGCTTTCAAGCGAATAATCCCCTCTCATGCCTAAAGGCAACGTTTTAAACGCCTCAGGCACAGTATTATCTTCACCCGTAATCCACAGTTCTCGAATCTCATCAGCTGCCCATTCGTAGATGCCTTCGGTTGAGGGGTAGTTGTTTTCAGCCGCCACAAACGTGATGGCATCCCAAGAGGATTGAACAATGGTTTGAGGCAGTGTGTCGGTATTGAAGGATAAAAATTGCAATTCCCCAATGGCAATCGTGTCAGGCGCTTCAACACGACCAATCGTATCAATTTTATAATCCCAAAAGCCGTCGTTATCCTGATCCCACGAGTAACGAACATTTTGATTTGTGTACGGCAACGGCCGTTTTAAAGCGTTTGCCATAAAGCCATCATCGGCTGGATAATGTTCAAATCGAATTTGTAGCTCAGGCATGCCATCCCCATCATCTGCCAAATCATAAAACGCAAACGGGGCTTCAAAATTAGCAAATTGGGTGGGATCATCTCCTAAGCGGTCAATCGAATAAGTAAACCAGTTGCCCTCATTACCACGGGAAGCCACAAACTCGCCTAGGGAATCGATCTGGCCGTTTGCCCAGTCAAGCTGAATAGGGGCGAGGCCACTGTTGTACGTTTTTACAATATCTTCAGGCGCATCTAAATTGAGATACGGCCAAGGGAGTTGCGCCGTGGGTAAAATCTCATCGTCCTCAGGATTGACCATCAGCAAGGTGCGATAAATGCCTGAACTACCACTGACGGGTGGGGTGGCTTGAATAATTTGGGTTTCAGGACGGCCATTTCTATTTTCATCCATCACATCTATCGAAAAATCGATCAGGCCATCATTTTCTAACGCATCAAAATAAAGCTCAGCCCCAAACGCCCCTTTAATCGCCCCATCAATTTGAATGTTTAGATTGAAGTTCGTAAGCTCATCTTGTTGCCACCAACCATCTTCAGCTTGGACGCGCATCGACCAATATGGCGATTCACGAATCAGCAAACGGCCGTTTTCAACATCAAACGCAACTACACCATCCCCATCTTGATCATCAAACATAGAGGCCGTCAAAACACCATCTTCACCGTGAAAATCGATGATGAGATTAATATCACCGTCGGCATCAACATCAAATAGCCAAAAGGCAAACTGGTCATTAATGTTTTGTTGCCACGGCTGGGAAGGATCTAAGCTATCATCGCGAAACACGATCAAAAGTTCGAGAGGATGTTCTTCAAGCTGGCAGCTTAATACGGCCGTGTTAACCACACCTGTACCGAGCCAGTCGATATAGTCACCATCAAAACAGCCCGTTTCAGCTTGAGCCGCTACGACAGCCGACCCTGAAAAAACGAGAAGCAAGCTCATAAAAATGGCAAAAAATATGATTTGAGATTTATTTTGTTGAACTATCATACCGTTTGCGCCTCCCTCTGCTGAAGCAGTTGACGCAGTCGTTCAATCCCTTTACCCATCACCTCAGAGATGTTGACAGGTGATAAAAACGGCTGTTGGCTTTTGCGCCGAAAGGCGATGCAAGTTAAGCCAAGTTGAAAAAAGTATGAGGTGGAATAAGCAATACCGGCGCCTACCAAGCCGTAGGCTGGAATTAAAATTAGGCTCAGAGCGAAGTTAGCAATCGCCCCACCCACAGTAATTTTGACCGGAATAAGCGGCTCGCCCCGCGATTGGAAATATGGTTCTAAAATTAAATAACTGCTCACCGCCAAAATACCGGGGAGCATCAGGGCAAACGGCAAAACGGACGGTGTAAACTCTGCACCGTACAAAAATGGAATCAACCACACACCACCGGCGCCTAAAATCAAGGCGGCTGGCAGCGCCAAAACAAGCACGGTTTGGCTGGCGGTAACGGTCATCTGGGCCGCTTCGTCGTTTGATTTGGCCCCGATGTTGGCCATCATCACCATGCTGACTGCTGTTGGAATCATCCACAGCTGTTCTGCAAAGCTAGTGGCGATACTGTAAAAGCCAAGAGCAGTTTGCCCAGCTAGCACAAAGAGCAGCCAGGTATCTACTTTTTGAGCCAGCAACATGAGCACGCGTCCGCTATAAACGGAGCCGCCATACTGCATGATGGGCTTAATATCTGACCAATCAATCTTCACATCGGCCAGCACAAATTTTTGAATCAGAAGAAATTTTGCAATGACATCCAGCGTGTGAACGGCCGTTATAAAAATCACAAACCATTCCAGCGAGGTCATTTCAAGGACCCAGGTCGTCAATACAGCCGCGAGATGCAGCAAAATCGACACAATCGTCCACACCGAGACCACCTTCGCTTGTCTTGCCCCAAACAAAACGCCGCTCAGTGAAATACTCACTGTCGCCGCCATCGCGCCTAGCCCAATCACTCCGATCATCATTGGAGAAACGGCCGTTTGTGTGCGGCCTAAAATGATTGTGGCACCAGTCGCAACGGGTAATGCCACCAGGCTAGCCAAACCGCTGAGCAAAAGCGTCATCCCAATCAGGCGATTCAGCGGGATTTTCTTGGTGCTGGCAAAGTAATTAGCTGAGGCATATATCCCCGGATTCACTACAAAGCTGACCGTATTGATGATGAGCAAGGCCAATACATAGCCACCTCGCCCTTCTGGCCCTAAAGTGCGGGCGCTAACTAGAGAGATGCCAAAGGAGGCCGCGGCCGTAACCACCGACATAAAAATCGTCCAGCCACTTTGCGCTAAAATCTGCTTCATGCGGCTACCTCGTCCCGACGCCAATCAATCGCTTGAAGGGGCTCCTTATTGATTAAGGGCAGATACACATCATTCACAATACAGCGCATAATTTGCGACCAGGTCAGGTTATTTTCAACGTAGGCAAGTGATGCATCTTTCATTTGGGTCAAGGTTTCAGGCTGCATAATGGCTATACGCAGCATATTGCTTAGCGCAGGCACATCATGCACAGGAAACAAGAACCCAGTTTTGCCAATCTGAACGTGGTCTTTTGGCCCTTCGGTATCAGATGCGATCACGGGTGTCCCACATGCCATCGCTTCCAAAAACACCTTACCTAGCGGTTCATTCCAGCTTGGCATAAGCAAGACGTTGGCGGCGGAATACCACAGTTTTAGGTCATCCTGCGCCACCCACGGCATAATCGACACTTGATTTTCTAATTCCAGATGCCCAATATGGTGTCGAATCTCACTTTCAAGCGCCCCTTTGCCAATCAAAACGAGTTTGAACGGTTGATTCAGCAGATCTGGTTGCTGAGCAAGGGCATCAAGCAGTTCAAGAATCCCTTTTTCAGGTGAAAAACGACCTACATAAAGCAACAAGTTTTCATCTTCTGAAATCCCCAAGCGGTGTCGAGCATCTGCTACAGGGTAAAATCGCTTAGTATCGATGCCGTAAGGTATCCAGGGGGTTTTTTGAGGATGACTACCGGTACGCTCCCACCATAGCTTCATCTCCTGGCTGATACAAAGAATAGCATCGCAGGTTTTGGCCGTGCGCCGCGCTGCCCATTTGAGCACCTCCACAAACGACCAATCAAAGCCATGCCCAGCCTCAATGCGTTGGAAGATGTTGCCCGGTACGGTCAAAACGATGGGGCAGTTAAGCTTTTTCATCGAAAAGAGGGCCGTTGCCACATATTCAGGGGCATGGACGATGTCCGGCTCAATCTGTTTAATGATGTTGCCAGCTCGATTTAACAACCACATCTGCCCCACAATGTTGCGATAGCCAATGGGGGGTTCAGGAAAATCGTGCACAATAACCCGCGGATCGGGAAAGCTGTCGGTATGATAGCAACCCACAACGTGGGCTTCGTGACCTTGGTCAATTAGTGCCTTCGCCATATCCCAAATCACATCCGACAGGCCAGAACGTCCCGGTTTATCGGGTTCGAGGGGGTAGTCCATGAAGGCTACTTTTAATTTCTTGCCCATTAATCCACCCCCAACAGCACGGTTTTCATTGGCGGAACGGCCGTTCCCAGCTCCCGGGCTAACGTTTGTTGAGTGTAGTCCGAATCAGTCAAAACCCTATCGGCTCGCCGAATACCCTGCAGAGCCAGCCAGTCAAAAAAGCGTTCGATGGCGTGGTTATAAACCCCTATTTCAGGATCATTGCGAGTCATCCAAGGGATGATGTCGTGTACGGTTAGGACCACCTTGCCGCGGGGACGTCGCCACAGCAGAAGCGTCGCTAAATTTTGGCTGGAGATATGATAGACATCTGCTTTAGGGTACCGAACCCAAATGGGATAATTGTTCAAAAATGCGGTCAGATCAATACCGAATCGACTGCGGCAAGCAGCTAGCCATGAATCAGGTAGGGGAATCTGGGGGTGAATGACCACAACCTCATGCCCCTGTTGGCGCAAGGCCGTTTCGAGGGTTTGAGTATAGCGACCCACGCCACTATCAGAATGTCCGGGTTTTGTTACCAATACAACACGCATGCTTATTCCTGTACGCTCGTCAAACCTGACAAGTTTAATCGAACAAACCTCGCCGTATACAGAGGGGCTTGTCAGGTCTTAGTCTAAAATCACCAATCGTCCTGCCGATCGGGGAAAATATAATCAATGAGTGGCTGTGCCCAAGCGATGAAGTCAAGAATGAGGAGAGGCCCTTGCCAAAGATAGTCACGAGACGTTAACGGCCGTTGCCAATACGCACTCGCCACCTTCAAATATCGATACCGCGCTAATAGCGCATAAATAAACAAAAGCGACCAGCCTAAAATCACCGGTGCGTCTAAAATCAAAAAGGTCGCTGGAAAGACCAGCATCAGCGCCCCAATCAACGACGTGCGCACAGCGGCATTCAGCTCTTCAACGGCATCATACCGATTGCCATACAGCCCCACATTGCGAATCCAGCGACGCTGCTGCCGAATGTAATCACGTGCTGACGTCGGATATTCCGTAGGCATTTGGCTTTCTGGGATTTGCAGGATTTCAACGCCCGTTTTAGAAATCTCTTTCGCGAGCACATAGTCAGTGCCGGTTGGCGCAGGAGCTGCTAAAGCATCTGTTTCGATCAATACATCTTGTCGTACAGCACAGTTGCGCCCTAGCAAACCAGGTGCATATTCAGGCAACAGCAACGTGCTGTAAAGCTGTGACGACGCTTGTGAAAAGACGATGGGGTTTTCCATCAATTCGTCGAATGGCTTTGAAGCCCCGCTACACGCCTGCTCTAGGCCAATCGCAATGGGGTAAATTACTTTTTCAACCGCTTCGCTAGTTAACATGCAGTCAGCGTCAGAAAAATAGATAATTTTGCCCGTCGCTTCCGGGAAAATGCGCTTGAGGGCTTTTTGTTTTCCCTCACCGGCATCTTGTTCAAAAATAAAGATGTCATCAATACCCGCATACTGAATCGCCTGTTGATAGGTGGTGTCATCGCCACCCACCGTCAGCAAAAGTTCTTTATTTGGATATCGCAAGTCGCAATATGCTTTGATATGCGCTTCAATATGCACTGACTCATTCCAAGCGGCGACTAAAAAGCTCACTTTTGGCGTCTGGCTCCACCGGGAAACAGGTGGCGTGATCTGATGAGCCGGTTGGTTCGAAAGCAATGCAATATCATCTCGTTGCGCCCGGCGATTTTGACGCAAAATCACGACCAGCCCAATCACACTCAGCACAGCAAACCCCAGCTCAAATAAAGGCATTATTTCCATAACACCTCTGGCTTGGAGACTTTGGCCCAAGGTTGCCCTTTTTGCCATTGATAAAGCACGTTTTGACCAACCGTTAGCTTCATTTCCTGCTGAGTTTCACGCCAAACGGCCGTTTTTCCTCGCACCGTACAGCGGGCTGTCCAAGCGCTTGTTTCAGGTCTAGGAATTTCAGACTTATAAGGCAAGCAACCTGTCAAAAAGCGAAACGCTTTATCGCTCCATCCGGCCACAGGAATGCAGTCGCGGAAATCTTGTAGGGCAGGGTTTCTCTGTGAAATTTGCCCGCCAAAGCCACGCCCTGTAACGATCCCGCCCGTCGGAAGCTGCCCTTCAAACATTTGCTTTTGCATCGCTGATAAATCAACGCGAATCCCTTGCTCAGCCAGTAGTTCACCCACTCGCAACACATCCCCTAAAGGAGCAATCCAAGTTGGGTACACATTTTCATTGGTCGGATAGACAACCTGCGGCAAGAGCCCTTCTTCTGTTTGGACGCGATTTACAAAATCAAAGGCAAACTTCGCAGAAGCAAGCCATTTCTCTTCGTTGGTATAGTCATAGGCACGCAGCAAGGCTGGCACACAGCGGGCGACGTAATAAGGAAAATACGCCTCCACCAGTTTGCCATTTTGCTGGCTTTGAGCAATGCCACCCGCCACACTCCCCTTGCTCGTTTGCTGAAGTTGAATAACTGCTTCTAGGGTTGGAAGCGCATATTTTTCAATCGGATCCTCTTTGCCAAGGATATCGGCTAGGGCAAAGATTGCCTCAACCAGCGTGCAGGCCTTGTTCGGCACAAAAGAGTCGTAGTTGAGACTGTCACGAAAGCGATTTTGTTTTTTATCCCACAGCCGCGTCATGTAATATTTACGCAAATTACGTTCAGCCACGCGGGTAAACAGCTTCCAGCGCTTATCGTTGATACTTTTTAAACCAAGTGCTAACTGAAGCAGGCCAATATCAGCCGCCGCTTCATGGGGCGTGCCACCCCCATAAGGGTTCAACTCAAAGCTGGAGTGGCGATAGTTGCCACTTTTTTCTTGTCCTTTGACTAGACTCATGCCGCAGCGGGTTGCTTTTTCTAGCCAGGCTGTCTCTCGGGTCTTTTGCCAAAGGTTGAGATACCCAATAATCATCCCTTCGTATCGCCAATCTAGCCCAGCACCTGTGAATTGGAGGCAGTTTTGCCACCAGTGCACCACAGGACCACCATACCCTTCGGGGGTACGAATCGACTCAAACCAAGCGTCGAGATTGGCAATTGTTTGGGTCAGCTCTTTCACTTGGTGCGCTCCAACGTCAGGCAGGTAAGGGCGGTGAGTGATTTACCCAAACCATATTCCACAAAGCTGCGGCGCATGCCAAAATGACAGCGATCTTCCCAACTGGTTTGCCCTAAAGCACCAACGGCCGTTCCCATAAAATGCCACGCCACTCCGCGAAACCCGTGCAGTCCAAAGCGTTCAGTGACCCGCCAGCTTGTGACGGCACTGGCCCGCAGCAGATAGC
>JBCCFD010000277.1:0-10358 GCA_039029915.1 Chloroflexota bacterium | reverse complement strand
TTAGATGCGGTCTTAAAAGTGATTTATCTTATCTTCAACGAAGGGTATGATGCTTCGTTTGGTGAAGATTTGATTCGAGGGGATCTGTGCCAAGAGGCGATTCGACTGGCTAGAGTGCTAAATACCCTGCTGCTACGAGACCCACAGCTCGAAGAATCCCCTGAGGCGCTAGGTTTGCTGGCGTTGATGCTGCTACACGATTCTCGTCGTGAATCTAGAGTCAATGAGGCGGGTGAGATGGTGTTGCTTGAAGAGCAGGATCGTTCGGCGTGGAATGATACCCAAATTCGTGAAGGAACGGCCGTTGTTGAAAAAGCCCTCCGCATGGGTCGCCCCGGCCCCTACCAAATCCAAGCCGCCATCAGCGCTGTTCACGCTGAAGCTAAAACGGCATCTGAAACCGATTGGGAGCAAATCGTTGGGCTGTATCACGAACTACAGAAATACGACAGCTCTCCCATCATCAAGCTCAATCACGGCGTGGCGTTAGCCATGCTGAAAGGGCCAGTCTATGGATTGAGCTACCTAGACAACCTAACCGAGCAAGACTATCTTAAAAACTACTATCTATTCCATGCGGCTCGCGCCGATCTATTGCGGCGGGCTGGGTTTAACGAAGAAGCGCTTGATGCCTATGCCATTGCTCATGAGCAATGTCAAAATGATGTTGAAAAACAGTTCCTAAAAAGCCGTATGCAGCAATTAGCAATTGAATAGACCGAGAATCGGTACCAATCTTTTTTTGACAAAATAAAGATTGAGTATGTTTGTATTCAAGGCGAGTTTGTCATGCCAAGCTTATCCTGCTCTACACAGCTTGAACAGCAATAAGTTCCAATCGGATTCTTGCTGGTGTACAATTCCCTAGCTGTAAGAGAAAGGAGACGAGCACATGATCAAATTAGGCATTTTAAATGCGGTTACTGCTTCAGAAGAAGACGAGTTTGGTGAGAAAGAACACCAAGTTTTCATAAATTTCTTTGACTTAACGCCGAATGAGATTGAGTTAATTGAATACCGCGTGGCAGAAGGTCACTTCCCCCAATCTGTTGCTGAGTGTGATGCGTATTTAATTACGGGCAGCCCAAAAGGGGCTTACGACTTAGACCCTTGGATTGCGCAACTGCAAGATTTTATTCGTGACGTTTATGCCGCTCAACGAAAGATGGTGGGCATCTGTTTTGGTCATCAGGTGCTGGCACATGCGCTGGGTGGGAAGGCTGAGAAATCAGAAAAAGGGTGGGGCTTAGGTATGGGGCAGGTTGAGTTTGTTGAGAAACGGCCGTTTATGTCTCCATCCATCGAAAATGGCAACCTCTACTTTTGCCACCAAGATCAGGTCGTTCAACTACCTCCAAAAGCAAGTCGATTGGCGGGGAATGAATTTTGCCCAAACGGCATGTTTGTGATTGATGACTATGTGTTGGGCATTCAGGCTCATCCTGAGTTTACGCCAGAAATTAATCAAAAAGCAATCGACTGGTTTGAATCACACTCTCCCGAGCAATCAGCGCTCATCCAGGAAGCCCAAAAATCTTCAGATGACAACCATAATCACATCATTTCAAATTGGATAGTTAACTTTATTCAGCGGTAAACAATTCGCCGTAGCGATTCTTAATTTGCCTTTGGAAAGATAGCGCAACTCCCATAAAATTCCTGAAATAAAAGATTTAGGGCTTACGCATCCTGAGCTTGTCAAGCGGTAAAGAAAGTCACTTGAACAAGCTCAGTAATCGCAATTGGCGTAAATCCTAAGATTGATACACGGTGCGAGTAGTACCTGTTCCCTGTATCTAAAAAACGAGAAGGAATGAGAAATGAGCACAGAACTGTTGGCCCCTGTGTGGACCCATTTAACTGATATTCAACCCGCTAAAGCAGAGGGAATTTATTTTTACGATGAAGATGGTAATCGCACCATTGATTTTACCTCTGGTATTGGGGTGACCAACACGGGTCACTGCCATCCTAAAGTGGTGAAAGCAATTCAAGAGCAGGCGGCTAAGCTGATTTTTGGGCAGATGAATATCGTCACATCGCCAGCCGTCGTTGCGCTGGCTGAAAAGCTAAACGAGATCACGCCAGATAGCATAGACCGCTTCTTCTTTTCAAATAGCGGTGCTGAAGCTGTCGAGGCCTCCGTAAAATTAGCGCGACAAGCAACGGGCAAGCGCAATATCATCGTGATGCAGGGGAGCTTCCACGGCCGGACCCACCAAACGATGGCTATGACTACCTCAAAATATATCTATCGCCAAAACTACCAGCCGCTCCCTGGAGCTGTTTTTGTGACGCCATTTCCGTATGCGTACTACTATGGCTGGGATGAAGAAGAAACAATAGATTTTTGTCTTAAACAGCTTGATCTTGTGCTTCACAGCCAGAGTGCCCCGGACGAAACGGCCGCTATTGTCATTGAGCCTGTGCTGGGTGAAGGTGGCTACGTGCCTGTTCCAGACGGGTATCTTCAAGAACTGCGCAAAATTTGTGATGAAAACAACATCTTATTGATTCTGGATGAGGTTCAAAGTGGCTTTGGGCGGACTGGAAAATTCTTTGCCTATGAGCATGCTGGAATTGAGCCAGACATCATTATTATGGCTAAGGGGCTAGGCAGCGGTTTGCCCATATCTGGAATTGCTTCGCGTAGCGATTTGATGGCGAAATGGAAAGCTGGCACCCACGGCGGCACCTATGGCGGTGGCAGTGCCATCGCTGCAGCCGGGGCATGTGCCACCATTGACGTGCTGCGTGATGAAAAATTGCTCGAGAACTCAACTGAAATGGGCCATTATCTAATGACAAAGCTGCGTGAGCTGCAAAAGCAGTATCCTGTCATGGGGGATGTTCGTGGCCGCGGCTTGATGGTTGGCGTCGAATTTACGGATGAAAAAGGTGAGCCTGACGCTAAAACGGCAAGCGCTGTCAATAAATACGTGGTCGAAAACAATTTGCTCCTGCTGACTTGCGGAAGTTATCAAAACGTGGTGCGCTGGATTCCACCTTTGATCGTGACTAAGGAGCAGATTGATGATGCGGTAGCGATTTTTGCAGATGGGTTGAAAACGGTTAAAGGGTAATTGGTTCTTAGGAATTGGTAATTGGGAAGGGGAGCAATGGAAACTTGCTTCGTAAATGCTCTTAATTACCAGTTACCAGTTACCAATTACGACGTGTGATGAAACTTAACTGGCAACATATCGGTTTACTGATCACAGCGGGGACGCTTTGGGGTGTTGCTTTTCTTGTCGCTGACATTAGCCTAGAAACGATTCCGCCGTTTACTTATACCTTTACCCGAAATTTGCTGGTTGCTATCGTTTTGGTCATAGCGCTTTATGCAAAAGGTGAAAGGTTACCCGCTTTTGGGCGGCAGTGGGGGTCTTACTTTTTTGTGGGGCTTTTTGATAATGCCCTGCCGGTTATGCTGTCGACGAACGCTTTGCTTTTTGTAGACAGCGGATTGGTGACGATTTATGTATCAACCACCCCGTTTTTTACGCTTTTGCTGGCCCGTCAATTTATTAAAGATGAAAAAATCACCCTGAATCAAACGATCGGAGTAGTTCTGGGGATGGTGGGCATCCTTTTTCTGATTGGGCCAGCCGCGTTTGCCAATGTGCGCTCAAATTTATGGAGCCAGATTGCCCTTTTAGCGGCTAGCTGTTGTTATGCCATCGCCACAGTATATTCGCGTCGCTTCCTCAAAGAGGGAGATGAGCATCAACATTCGGTGCTGGAATGGTTAACGGGGCAGTTTGTCGCGTCGGTTTTTGTGCTGTTGCCAATGATGTTGCTCTTTGACGACGTGACGGCCGTTACCCCCGATCGCCCTTCCATCATTGCGCTATTCGTATCCGCTTGGATCATCACTATTTTTGCGTTTCTTAGCTACTATCGTCTTAATGCCCTAGCTGGCCCAACATATGCCTCATTTGTGACCTATCTTATTCCAATCAATGGGGTGTTCTTTGGGGCATTAATCCTCAATGAAACCGTGACCATCAACTCACTTATTGCCCTGGCCCTCATCTTAGTTGGTATTGCATTTGTAAATAACCTTGTCTTGAAATCGAAGCTAACCTCGGCGGGCCGATAATAAAAATTAGATGCTTTGAAAGAAAATGTCTTAATTTTTCAGGCAAATTCGTTCAATAGGTCAAGACAAACATTAGCGAATGAGAGGGTAATCATGCGTTGTCACTTGATATTGCTAGGATTGATTCTATTTGGCCTCGCTGGCTGTGGCGGTGGTGTCACCATTGATGAACCAGCCGAGCATCGAATATTGTTTTTAGGGAACAGCTTTACAGCCAATAATGAGCTTGATCAGCTTGTTTCAAAATTACTAAGTAGGGCTGATGATGAATGGGGGGATCATTTTACAATGCGGTATGCCAAGGGGGGCTACACGTTACAAGACCATTCTCAAGATATCGACATTGAAGACAACCAAGCGCTTTCGCGGCGAGCTCTGGTGGCGGGCAATGATACGGTGCGAGATTGGGATTTGGTTGTATTGCAAGAACAGAGCCAAATTTTAGGGTTTGCTTATGGGAACGGTGAAAAAGTTTTATCCTTAGATTCTGCCAGTCGGATAAATTTAGCAATAAACGAAACGGACGCCACGGCAATGATCATGATGACCTGGGGGTATGCCTTTGGAGATGATCTAAATCCTTCTGTCTATCCAGATTATTTAACGATGCAAAGGCAGCTTGTGCTGGGCACTAAGGATTTGGAAAATCGACTCTCAACCATGGGCCGTCGTGTCTATATGATTCCGGCTGGCTGGGGGTTTGAGCTGGTGTATCGTGATGTCGAGGCAATTGGTCTTGATCCACTAGCTGAAGGTAGCCGTTTTCGGGCGTTATATGCATCTGATCATAAGCACCCGAGCTTAGCCGGCTCTTATTTGGTGGCTTGCGTGATAACGGCCGTTTACACTGGCCAACCCGTTTCCGACATTAACTGGCGGCCGCGCGGCGTCGATGCCGACTTTGCTCAATACCTCCGTGACGTAGCAGATCGTGTTGTTTTTGGTGATGAGTTCCCCGATATCGATTATCCTTGGGAATAAGGTGGAATGACACAAAGGCTCAAAGAGCATAAGGAGCCAGAAAGCATTTTCTTTCTTTTTAATTCTTACACCCTTTGTGTTAAAAATTTTCACTGCAAAACCATCTCTGCTGCTCTACGTCCAATTTCATTCGACGACTTGGCTGCTGCCCCGCAGCCACCCGCCACCACGAATAGATTGGCTTCTAACTCTGCCCAAAGAGGTTCACGAGAAGCCGTATAGGTTGTGACGCATGGTTTAACATGATGTGATTCTGCTTTAAGTTCTTTGACAAACTTGTACAGTTCTTCTTTTAGCCCATCAGCCTCTACCTGACTACCTTCCCCGTGAAACCACGCATTTAGCTCATCAGCGGTATGCACGACTGGTAGCTCTTTTAATCCCGTGCCGATCTTTAGATAGATATTCCCATCTGGGTAACGAATCGGTGGCAAAGAATAAAATCCATCAATGGTTGGGTGGATCATTTCGCCACTGTAAATGATAGACGGCGTATTTTTTAAGCGTGTTGCTTCTTGTTCACTAAGCTCGGCTAGCAGAATTGTACGAGGTTTGGGAATTAGACCTAAATCGGTGCCAAGTAAAAAGTGTGTCCATCCACCAGCGGCGACAAGGACCTTTTTGGCTTGAACTTCGGTGCCTTTTTCCGTCTTGATTTGGATATGGTTTGATTGAGTGGTGATGGAAACGGCCGTTTCGCGTAAAATTTTTGCTTGATGTTGAGCAGCGATGATAAGCTGTGCTTCAACCAATTGCCTTGGATTGATATACCCAGCAATGGTTGGCTCATACAAAACCGTGTAGACGTCATCAAAATGGAGTTGCGGCATGATTTCCCGAAAATCAGCCGCTGAATACCGATTAAAAGAAGCGTTTAATCTATGAGCTACTTTTTCCACTTGGGCGATGTGATTATCTGCTTCATTACCAGCTTGCCCCACATGCATACAGCCCGCCTGATGATAGAATTTAACACCGCTTTGTTTTTCAATCGTATCATATTTAGCAATTGACTTGATGGCCATATCAGCCCACAGAGGTGACCCGTCTAACTGGCGGGTAATGCGCCCTTGGTCGTAGTGGCTGGCAAAGACGCCGTCATGATTTGCCCATGGTTCACCCGGCTCGCCTGGACCAATAGCAACTACTTTTTGATTTGTTTGACTTAAATATTTAGCGGCGGCTGACCCAATTAATCCTAATCCAACGACTGCATAATCAAACATAACAAATTTTCTCCTAGAGCATATGACGGCATCAAATGTATGTGAAAACCGAAAAGCATCTTGAAAAAGAAATGTTGAATTTTTGGTTTTCATCAAGTAAATTTCGTATTTTTAACCTATATTATTTTAAGATATTTTGTGAAATTTACATACCTGAACAAAAAATAATCTGTAAAATTAGTTTGGAGGATGGACTAATGGATTTGCAGCAGCTAGACACAATTTCAACCCTTGAGCAATTACACAATCGAAAAATGAGTTCTGTTGAATCGCTAACTTACTTTTTAGAGCGAATTGAAAGGCACAACACGGCCGTTAATGCAGTTGTTACCAAAGATATTGAGCAAGCGATGGCTAAAGCAAAAGCTGCTGATGAAGCTCGTGCCAATGGTGAGAGCATTGGCAGATTACACGGGTTACCAATGACCATTAAAGATACGTTTGAGGTTGTTGGGATGACAGCAACGGCAGGGGCAAATAGCTTAAAGTATCACCACCCAAATCAAGATTCAGTGGTGGCTAGGCGGTTGCAGGATGCAGGAGCCATTATTTTTGGCAAAACAAATACACCTCCATATGCGATGGATGTACAAACCTACAATGACCTTTTTGGAGTCACCAACAATCCTTGGAACTTGGCGCATACGGCAGGGGGGTCATCTGGTGGTTCAGCGGCAGCTTTGGCGGCAGGATTCACGACTTTAGAAATGGGCAGCGATATAGGCGGCTCAATTCGGACGCCTGCGCATTTTTGCGGTGTCTATGGACACAAGCCAACTCATGGGGTTGTGCCTATGCATGGGCATATACCTGGTCCACTTGGAACAAAAGGTCATCCCGATTTGGCAGTAGCTGGGCCGTTAGGACGGTCTGCTAAGGATTTAGCTTTGGGTTTGTCACTGATTGCTGGGTCAGATTCCCTGAATGCAACCGGATGGCAGTTAAAGCTTCCCAAACCCCGACATCATAAGCTGTCTGATTTTCGGATAGCGGTTTGGTTAGACGATGAAAATTGCTCTGTTGATAGCGAGGTGATACAGGTGCTGGAAACGGCCGTGTCTACCTTAATCACTGTTGGTGCTCAGATCAAAGAAGCAAAACCCGCTGAATTGAATGAGATACTGGGTATTTACTATACTTTGTTGGCTAGTTTCACAGGTGCAAGCCTGCCTAAATCAGTGTATCAGCAGTATGCTGAGGTTAAAAATGATTTGGCATCCTATCAAGCTAAATTTGATCTGCCAGATGCCTTTTTGACGCATGTAGCCGGACGTACAGCATCCCACCGTCAATGGCTTGGTGCCAATGAGAAACGGGCAAAGATGCAGTACCAGTTGCAGGCTTTCTTTAACGAGTTTGATGTGTTGCTTACACCTGTAACGCCAATGGCTGCGCCTCTGCACAACAATGAAGGGTCAATGGAAGCGCGGAAGGTGTTGATTAACGGGGAGAAACGGCCGTATGTTGATCACTTCCCATGGATTGCACTGGCGACGATGGCTGGCCTGCCTGCTACATCTGCTCCAATTGGCTTTACAAAAAGCGGTTTGCCCGTCAATATACAAATTATAGGCCCCTATCTTGAAGATTACACACCAATCAAATTTGCCGAGTTGCTGGCAAAGACACACGGTGGTGCAAAATTTCCTAACCTTTAGATTGGCGTCACCCCCTTCTTCAAAATAATATTGGCATATTTTCGCGTTTCCCCAGTCATGACAACCACAAAGGCGGTTTTGGCACGATCATAAAAGGCAAATCGTTCAAGCCGCTGAATTGGTGGGGCTTCTGGGTGATGCTTATCGATTTCTATTTGATAATCGATTTCAACTTGGGGGTCAAGTGTATCCCCAGGCACCACAGACATCATGAGAAGGGGGTCATCCACAAAGCTGTCGAGCTCAAAAAGGGGCAATATCGCATCGAGTAGAGCGGCCACTTGGAGACCGTCGGCCCGGATGACGGGAATTCCGAGAGATTCGCCGGGAAAGTGGGCGTCACCGAATACAATCTCGTCACCGTGCCCCATGCGGTAAAGGGTGGCGAGTAACTCTGGGGAGAATAAGGGGGAAATTCCTTTTAACATTAGTACGTTTCCTTATAAAAAGTTTACGATATTGTTGCCAAATCTTAAAAAAATACTTCTTTGAAAAAACAGCTGATTTCTCATGTAACGAACTGTTAACATTTTTTTCAAAAGGCCAGATTATAATTTTTGTATGTCGAAAGTTCTTTTTAAAACTAAATTGGCAACAGTAGCCATTTTATTTATTTTTATTTCCTTATTGATGGCTTGTCAAAATTCCAATCAATTGAGTAATGAAGTGAGCGAGCAGTTATTGTTGGAGTTGGTTTCAGACGATACGGCCGTTGCTCAAAACGCGCTTGCTCAAATCAACGAGGTCAACGATATTCGGTTTGTTCCTGCTTTGATTGACTTATATTGGATGGGGCTTGTTGGCCTAAACGAGTGGAGCAGTAGCGCTCAGGTCATTGATAGCTTAGAGCAGTTGAGTGGAGAGCAACTTGGTGACGATTGGTCTGCTTGGGTTGTTTGGTATAGTCAAACTGAGATTGAACCACCGTCAGGCTATATCAACTGGAAGGGGGACCTTTTTGGGAAAATCGATCCAACATTTGCCGACTTTTTCATTGATCCCGTCGCTGATTCATTTAGACCCGGGGAGATTGTTTATGGTGGGGTTGTGGTCGATGGTATCCCTGCTTTAAACAGCTCCGAGCAGGTGCCCGCTACGGCGTCTCATGGCACATTTTCTTGGGAACCCGTGTTTGGTGTGTCACTAAATGGGGATAGCCGCGCCTATCCGCTGCGAATTATGGATTGGCATGAGATGGCAAACGATGTGATTGGTGGGGTGCCCGTTTCAATTGCTTACTGCACGTTGTGTGGTGCAGCCATAGCGTATGAGGCGCGATTAGAAGACGGAACACCGCTTGATTTTGGCAGTAGCGGTTTGCTTTATCGGAGCAATAAGCTGATGTACGATCGACAAACGCGCTCCATTTGGAATCAGCTAACGGGCGAGCCAGTGATGGGGCCAGCCCTTAATCGGTCGGAGCGACTTGACCTGGTGCCAATTACATTAACCACTTGGGCAGAGTGGCTGGAAATGCACCCCAATTCAACCATCTTATCTGAAGACACCGGCTATATTCGAGATTATATTAGCGGTGCTGCCTATGGGGATTATTTTGTTGATGACGGCACACTTTTTCCCGTTACCTTTAATGATTCGATATTAGATGCGAAGGACCAAATTTATGGCTTGGTCATAAGCGGCATGCCAATTGCTTATCCAGTCCATTTGCTGGCGGAAGCCAAAGTGCTCAATGACACGGTAAACAGTCAAGATATCGTTCTTGTGACGGCCGAATCTCTGGTGCAGGTGCAAGCTTTTAGCCATAGCGAAGGGGATTATACTTATCAGGCTGGCGCGCAGGTTCGGGCCTATGAGCGGGCAGATTTTCAGTTTAAAGCCAGCGATGCTCCTGACCAACTTCTTGATCAAAATGGCCAACTGTGGCAGGTCCGCGAGCATGAGCTAATGAGTGAGGATGGGGTTTCGCTGAAGCGAATTAACGGGCATCTTTCGTTTTGGTTTGGGTGGTCAGGGTTTTATACAGATACGGCCGTTTACGCTCCCTAAATAAATAGTTATCGAGGGCTTCTGAAAATTATTCTGTAAGGACCATTGCAAAAAATTTGCACATCTTCTCGAAAATTAAGGCTTGATTCAGTCTATAATTTTTGTATGTCAAACGTCCTCAATAGAATCAAATTAATTCATGCGGCATTCGTCATTGTCTTTGGATTCTTCCTCGTCGCCTGCCAATCTCCACAACTGAGTGATGCGTTGAGTGAGCAGCTGTTGTTTGAACTCTTGTCTGAGGATACGGCCGTTGCTCAAAACGCACTTACCCAAATTGCCGAATCAAACGATATTCGTTTTGCACCCGCCTTGATCGATCTGTATTGGGCTGGACGAGTTGGCTTAAATGAGTGGAGCGGTAGTGAAGCAGTGATTCAG
>JBCCFD010000276.1:0-10369 GCA_039029915.1 Chloroflexota bacterium | reverse complement strand
GATGAAGATGGGAATGGGATTGCCGATGAAGCTGACCATATTGGGAAAACCTATTCGGAATGTTTTGGCACATTCACTGAGCAGCCAATCGGTCTCATAAACGGTGGCTTCGAAACACCAGTCATAACCGCAACGCTTTCAGATACGCATAAAATTTGGGGTCGCGGCACGCTACATGCAGTTGCGTACAAAGAGACATTCGTTACTGGATGGACAACGAATGATAGCAACGGCCGTATTGAACTGTGGATGACAGATTTTCAACGCGTGACCTCCTTTGAGGGGAATCAACACGCTGAACTTAACGCGTATAACTATTCAACACTTTTCCAAACCGTTACAACAACACCAAATGAAGAATTACGCTGGTCATTTGCCCATCGTGGCCGCAAAGGTCTAGATACTGTCGAGCTATTAGCTGGTCCATCAGATGATGCACTTGTTTCGTTGGGAATATTTTCAACTGATAACAAAGGCTGGGTTGAATACTCAGGCGTTTACTTCGTGCCTGTTAATCAAACAGAAACTGTTTTTGCCTATCGAGCTGTCGAAACAGCCAATGATAAAAAATCAGTTGGTAACTTCATCGACGGCACCGCATTCTTCACGATGGATCTCTGTAACAATGATGTTGAAGATGTTAACGATGACTTTGATGAAGATGGCTTAACCAACGACCAAGAAGCGCTTTTAGGCACCGATCCGAACAATGCTGATTCTGATGGTGATGGCAAATTAGACGGGGATGAAGTGGGTGATGATGTTGAAAACCCAACCGATACCGACGAAGATGGCATTCACGATGCGCTGGAGTCAACGAAAGAGGATTCTGATGGCGATCGATTATCAGATGAAGAAGATAGTGACCACAATGATGGGCCAAAAGGGGACCTTGACGACGATGGTCTACTGAACCGTGAAGAAGAGCTACTCGGTACTGACCCCCATACCGCTGATACTGATCACGATGGCGAATCTGATTTTGACGAGGTTGGTGACGACGTTGAGAACCCAATCGACACCGATGAAGACGGCATTCATGATGCACTGGAATCTGACGAGCTAGATGCAGATGGTGATAACCTTTCTGATGAGGTAGATAACAATCATGATGATGGACCAGAAGGTGATTTGGATGACGATGGCTTAACCAACGCGCAAGAAGAGGCTTTAGGTACCGATCCCAATTTAGCTGATAGCGATAACGATGGTGAATCAGACTTTGATGAAGTGGGTGGTGATGTTGAAAATCCGCTTGATGCTGACGAAGATGGCAAAATCGATGCGATTGAATCAAGTCTCGTTGACACAGACGGTGACAATCTGTTTGATGAAAACGATGGTGATGATACCGATGGACCAAACACAGACCCAGATAATGATGGCTTAACCAACGGGCAGGAAGAACTGCTAGGCACCGATCCCAACAACCCCGACAGCGATAATGATGGAAAAGAAGATGGCGCTGAAGTGGGTGATGATGTTGAGAACCCCATTGATACCGATGAAGACGGTATTCATGATGCGCTGGAATCTGATGATGAAGATATTGATGGGGACGAGATAGCGGATGAATTGGATAATGATCATTCAGACGGCCCAGACGCAGATTCAGACAGCGATGGGATCAATAACGGTGTAGAGATTATTGTTGGTACAAACCCAAATAATCCGGACAGCGATGGTGACGGCGAATCTGATGGCGAAGAGCTTGGGAATGTAGATGAGCCAACAGATTCAGACGGTGATGGGACGATTGATGCCTTAGAACCCGGAAACATGGATTCTGACGATGATGGTGTGGATGACGAAAATGACCCTGATCATTCACCTGTTCAAATTGACAATTCCGGAACAGTGATTTACTTGCCGGTGGTTATGAATGGTAAGTAATGAGAAGCTAACCTAGTTTCTGAACCCTCTGAGGTGTTTAAGCCTCAGAGGGTTTTTTGTTATGGTCGTATTGAAAATCAATTAACGATTAGTAGAGTCTCTTGCCGCCTGAACGGCAGCTGTGATGTCTAGTTTGCCATATCCCCAGTTAGGATTGGGTGTTTCCCCTGTGAACTGGTCGCTAACGGCCGTTTCCCGAAGAATTTGTTTAACTTCAGCTGCCGTAAGATCGGGATTGGCTTCCAGCATCAGCGCGATGGTGCCGACAACGATTGGGCCAGCCCCGCTCGTGCCACCAAATCGGACGTAATAGCCTTCCCCTGCCATAGGTAGCGCCCCTCGAATGGTTGACCAATAAGAGTGCTGACTTAAAGAAGCAAAGGAGTTCTGACCAAGAGCTGTTACATCGAGAACAAAACGGCCGTCTCTCGTAGGCCCGCCCGAAGATTTAAGCCATAAATCCCCAGTGACCCCTTCATGAGAAAAGTTACGAACAATACCATCGATGTCCGTATAACTATCTCGCTCAACATGAACCCCCACGACTACAGCGCCGACTGTTGCTGAAACATCATTTAAACGACCTGGTACGAGTAAATCGAGGAAATCGCTAGACGGTGTTAAGAATTCTTCGCCTAAAATATCTCCATAGAGATCAAATCGTCCGACACTGTTGCCTATCGATTCGATAATGAACGTGATGATACCTTCATGCCCTGTGATACTCATCCAAACGGCTCGATCACCACCTGTGGAGGTCCACGGATAAAATTCATTGCCAGGTACATACTGAACTATCGTCACGCCGTTTTGGTTTGTTGAAAAACCCGGCCCTACCGGACCGACAATATTTCCGTTTGGCAATTTGATAGATATTCTGGCTAGTGCTTCTCCAGAATACCAGGCGGTTAAAAAGGTTGTTCCATTGGATTCGTGATCGAGACGAACCATGCCAGGGGAGCTTGCGTTGAAATTACCCCCTGAATGATTGGGCAATGATCCCTCATCACCTGACGAGGCTACCCAGATCCGTCCGGGTCTATTCGGGCCAAAGACTTCCTCGATTTTGCGGCTGAGTGCTGAGGTGCCATCCATTGGCCCCCACTGCGTACCGGCATTCCAAATGCCAACAGCGGGTTGACCGAGTTCGGTGATTTTGGCGTCTGCCCAATCGAGGGCTTCATCCATACACCCATTGAATGCGGCTTCGGCTGGATAACTGCCGTGGGCAGGGGCTCCTTCTGAGGTGTTTTTCACAATAATTAAGTCTGCGTCAGGGGCGACACCTGCAAAACGGCCGTTTGGCAAGGAACGGCCGTTTCCAGCTGCTGCGCCAGCCGTGGCCGTGCCGTGCCCCACGGCATCCCGATGCGGTAGATTAAACTGACCTTGCAACGCCGCATTGATCTGAGCTTCAGAATATTCAACAGGCGCGACTTGATTGGCTGTGCACCAGTTTTGCCCCGTCATATCTAAAATCCACTTGATGCGCGTTGTGCCATCTGGATTGATAAAATCAGGGTGTTGCCAATCAAGTCCTCGATCAAAAATGACAACAGTGACCCCTTTGCCCGTTTCAGCAAGCGGGGTGTCGATAGGGGCACCTAGTTCTGAATTGTTTAATATGATTGGCAGAAAAATCAACGCATCAGTACCTAATGCCGTCGCTGCTTTCTGATTGATTTGGATGGAGCCTGAATTGTGAGCCAAACTAAATATGCTCAGAAGAGTGATGACAAACAAAGTCGTCGTTAAATGCTTATAGGGCTTATCGTACGTGTTTTTGTTCATAATGAGTGGCTTTCCATCTATCAATCTTTAAAAATTTCAGGATAGTTTTCAGTTACAGTAGACATAATTTCCGGTGGTGAAAATGATTGAATAACCCCTAATCGTCTTTGGGCTGATCTAGCTCTTCTTTCAGCATCCTCTTTTCCCTGTGCCCCAACTTGAACACCCAAAAATAATCCAACTAATGATCCAATTAGAGTTGTTAAAATACTAACAACAGAAACAATATTATCGGCTTCTTCCCACCCCCTGCTTACCAAAATAATTATCAAACTTAAAACAGCAACAATGCCCACAATTGCAAGCAAAAATGCTAACCAAACCCGAAAATTTTCTCGTATGGTGTTCATAAAAATTCCTCCTATGGATACATTCAATAAATAGTAGATATGATATTAAATGATGAGGTGTGACGGATGTGTGACAGGAGTGACGTTCTGACTTAAAATCTGATCATGAACCGCCTTAAATTGCTGTTTCTTGGCTCTTGGCAGGCGTTTCTGAATGATGAGCTAGTTTCCCATTCACGAACCAAGCGGGTAGAAGCTCTTTTTGCTTATTTGGCACAAGAACATCAACGCGCGCACAGTCGCCAAGAGCTTGATGATTTTTTCTTTCCAGATTCATTTGATAAAGCGAGGATGAATTTGCGACAGAATGTGTCTCGGTTGAAGAAGCAGTTAGGTCGTTCCGCCGACGACTATCTCCAAATCACGACTGACTTCCTCCAATTTAAGCCGCAAAATGATATGATGATAGATACGGTTGTGTTTAAGCAACTGGCTTCAGGCTGTATCGTCCACCAATCCCCCCAAACTTCTTGTAGGGAGTGTATGGACGCTGTACAGGCGGCTGTTGATCTATACCGAGGCCCTTTTTTACAAGATTTAAAATTGGATGATAGTCAGCCTTTTGAAAATTGGTTGACCTGGCAAAGAAATGAATGGCAGCAAAATGTGGTTGACTGCCTGCGGTTGTTGATTGAGCATTATGCGTTGCAGGGTAATTATGGGCAGGCAAGCCGACTAGCAAGGCGTTTGCTAACAGAGATTCCTTGGGATGAGTCTGTTCATCGCCAGCTTATGCGTTTTTTGGTGAGGAAAGGGGATCGGGGTGGCGCATTGGCTCATTTTGAACACTGTCGTGAGATATTAAAGCAAGAGCTAAATGTTGAACCCTCGCCGGAAACGGCCGTTCTCTTTGAACATATTAAACAAATGCCAGCGGTTCGTCCGGCCGTTTTGTTGCCACAACGAGATGGAACAATAATCGGCCGTTTTTCCGAAATAGCCCAAATTCTAAAACATCTTTATCAGCCGCCAACCCGACTGCTTACCCTTTTAGGGCTGGGTGGTGTGGGCAAAACCCGACTGGCAACCCATATTACCCATCGGCTAGCGAAAGAACAGCTTGGTCCGTTTATGGACGGGATATTTTCCATAAATCTAACTGAAGCTGAAACAGGCAAAGCGTGGGTAAGCGCTCAGTTAGGTCAGGTAATTGGTCATCGATTTCGTCATACACCTTCGCCCAGTGAACAGATTATAGAGGCATTGGCAAACAAAGAATGCCTAATATTGATTGATAACGGTGAGTTTTTAAGCAACTCTGGCCGTCTGCTGCTCAGCCAGATTATTCAAAACAGTAAAGATGTGCAGATATTAGTCACATCGCGTCACCGACTGAATTTAAACGCTGAAACAACATTATTCATAGAAGGGTTGCCCTATGACACGGGACAAGAGTCATCTCAATCCCCCTTGCCTGCAGAGGCACTTTTTACGAGGCAGGCGCATAAATTCAACGCTAATTTTCGGGTGGATGAAAATGAACGAGCCGCTATCGCAAAGGTTACCCAATTAACGGCCGGTTTGCCGCTGGCTCTTGAGCTGGCCGCTAGCTGGTTACGGGTGATGGCTGTAGAGTCCATTGCGGCGGAAATTGCCCAAGCGATCGATATTTTGGAAGCGGCAACCGTCGATACGCCCCATCGACACCAGAGTATCCGAGCCGTCTTTAATCAATCTTTTGCGCTATTGGATGAGGAGCACAAAAGATTGTTGATCCACCTTGCCATTTTTGCGAATCAGTTTGAGTGGGAGGGCGCTAAGGCCGTTGCTGCGGCATCGCGTACCGCTTTACGAAGATTGGCTGATGTTTCATTACTTCAAATTCATCAAGAAGGACGAACATTACTTTACAGTGTGCATCCGCTCCTGAGGCAATATTTAAGGGAAAAGCAGGATGAACAAACGCAAACAATCTTGGAACGAAAGCACCGTCAATATTATGGTGCATTGCTTGAAACGCTGTGCCAAAAGCTTGACAACAGTGGGATGCAAGACGCTTTGCACCGCCTGTCTCAAAACTTTGATGATATCCAATTGGGTTGGCAATCCGTTGTTGCGGAAAGAGATATTGAGGAAATCGGCCGTTATGCGGAAACATTACACGATCTTTTAACCATACGAAATTGGCCGCTAACGGGTCGAGCAATGCTTCAACAAGCTGTTGAGCATTTGAATGGCGATATTCAACCCCATAAGCTAACCGAGGAAGAGGCACGGGCGTGGTCCATTTTATATTCACGGCTGGGCGAATTTCATCAGGCGATTGGCGACTTACCGCAAGCGGAAGCTGTCCTGCGCAAAAGTGAAGCGCTTGCTTATCATATTGAAGATCCGGTTCAGGTGGAATTTGTTTATAAAAAGTTGGGGAACGTGGCTTTTCGCCAAGGCAACCTTGAGCAGGCTAGGCGAAGCCTATTGCAAAGCCACGAGCTGGCTGAAGAATTGGATGATGTTTTTAATTTAGCAGGAACCGAGATGCTGCTTGGTGCGGTTGCCTTCGAAAATCTTGAGTTTGAGGCAGCGGCCCAATATTTTAAGCAAAGTGAAAGCCGGTATCGGGCGTTGAGCGTGCAGTGGGGGCTGGCGCACAGTTTGCGGTGGCGCGGTGTTGTTGCGTTTTATCTGGATGAGTTTGAAGCATCCCGAGCATTTTTAGCAGAAAGCGGCCGTATTTGTGAACAAACGGGGGACACGGCCGCTTTGGCCCTCCTGCAATGGCGCAAGGGGGAACTGGCTTCTGCCCAGCAGCAGTGGCCAGAGGCGATCGCTTTGTTGGAAGAGAGTCTAAGACTGGCCAAGCAGCTAAACGACCGCATCCATTGTGCTCGGAGCTATTTGGCATTGGCATTTGTTTCTTTAAAACAGGAAGAAGTGATACAAGCCAAACAGCAGTTACTTGACGCCTCATCGTTGATTTTTTCTTTTGACCAGCCTTTGCTGTTGCTGGAGTTGGGGATTGGAACGGCCGTATGGGCAAGCCTAATAGCAAATGACAAAAACGAAGAAAGCCGGAGCATTTTGCGATCTATTTTGATGAGATTGGATTGTACTTCTAGATTAAAGAATCTGTTAAGTGATTTTAAATCAAGTGTTAATTTCGAAACCAAAACAAAGGAAATGGCACCTATTCAAGAGCAAGAACTGCAAACGGCCGTTAAACGACTGATTACTCCCAAAAAAGAGCCAACCGAGGGTTAAATTGTCACACATCTGTCACAGCATGTCATTAAATTATAGTCTAGGACAATTTTTTTAGACCCTAAAAAGTTAGGAATAAGGAGATATACGATATGAGTGGTGTCAAACTAGAAGATTTCGACTTGGATGCTGAGGGCTATAAAAAGGTAGCAATTTTTTTAGCTAATTTAGTTGGAGATCCAATAAAAAGGTCAGAAAGGTTAATAGGCTGGCTTAATGAGAAAAAAAAGCTTGATGAAAGTTTCACTGAACAGGAAAACAATTTTGCAAAACACTGGATAAAATACCATCCGCACCAAGATGATGAATTATTTGGCGGACACGTTGTTGTTGCGATTGCCAGCGTGGAAGAGACACAACAAGATGGAAGCAAGAGGGTCTTCTCAACAGTTGAAACGGCCGTCTTAACAGAAAGGGAGAAAAATATTAATGAAGATGCCAGCTCATTTATTTTGAATCTTGAGTGTGAATGTGTAGATGAACTAGATGAGGCAGGAGTGGAAAACACCTTGAAAGCAAGAGAACACTCACCACCGAGTGCATATGTAACTGCAAGATTATTTGGAACTAAACCGCTAACAGATTGTAGTGAAGAAAAGCAAAACAAAGAACAAGAGTCGAAAGAATGTTAACCTAAAAAACTATGGCGAATTTGATTATTGTTGGTAGCGGTATCAAAATGGCCGCTCACTTAACTCAAGAAGCGGTCGGGTGGATCAAGAGTGCTGGAAAGGTGTTCTATGTGGCGAATAATGCGCTTGTGGCGGTGCATATTCAATTGATGAACGACACGGCCGAAGATTTAAGCAGCCATTATGCAGAAGGCAAACATCGCCAGAAAACGTATGATGGCATGGTGGAGCAGGTTGTTAATTGCCTGCATGATGTTGAGCACGTTTGCGTTGTTTTCTATGGTCATCCGTCTGTTTTTGTCACCCCAGCGCCTAAGATGATTCAGCTTGCCCGTGAACGGGGCCATCAGGCGGAAATACTGCCCGGTATTTCCGCCGAAGATTGTCTTTTTTCAGATTTAGCCATTGATCCGGCTGAATATGGCTGTCAAAGCTATGAAGCGACAGATTTTCTGTGGCGACCACGGGTGTGGGATGTGCATTCAGGGCTGGTGCTGTGGCAGGTGGGGGTGATTGGGCACTTCACGGCACCCAATGAACCGATTAAAGAAGTAGGAATTCGGCTGTTAGTGGAGCGGTTGTTGGAGCTATATCCAGCCGAGCATGAGGTCATTATTTATGAAGCGGCCGTTTCCATTCTATCCCAACCCAGAATTGAAAAACTGCCCCTAGCAGAACTTGCCTCAGCACGCTTAACTCAAATCTCAACCCTCTATATCCCGCCCGTGAAAATGGCACCGCTTGATCCTCAGATTTATCAAAAATTTATAGATGAGGGCAAAGAATAAACAGCACCCAGTGATATAAAAGTCATACAGCAGAGCTAGCGCGGCGCGCTGGCTCTGCTGTGGTAACGATTCGCAAGATTGAACATGGACAGCTACGGTCGTATACACGAGTCCATTGTAACAGACGCTTGTAGCCTCGTTTGGCGCAATCTGACCCTGGATGAATGAAACCGCTACGTTGGTCCCGATGAACCATACCAATGCACCTGCAATAATTTGCCCGCTTATTTCTCAGTCCCTGAAGCACAAATCGCGCCTGATTTGTGTACCCTACCCTGATTCTATATTTTGCTGCTCGCGCCCATAATCAATTGATCATTGTGTTCAAAAAAATAGTCTGTTAGAATGTTTATGTTCAATCTTGTTCATAGCGACATTGATACAAAGCCAGTATAAGAATTGCAATCATGCAATTAACTTGTGCGAAAACCATTTAAACACAATTTAATAGAGGGGATAACACCATGAAACGCTTCCTATGGTTGATGTTGGTTATACTTTTGGTCTCTTGTGCTCCAGAAGGAACCGAAGTAACAACAATATCAACTTCAATACCGACACCTGTACCTGCAACAGCCACGCCTACGCCAACATCTGTTTTAATTGGGGAAAGCGACATTACGATAGATTTCAACAATCAAGAAGTGAGAGAAGTCAATAGATTTATTACCAATCAGAATAATTGCGGTGGAAACTCTGAGCTTGAAAATACAGTGGAGAAAAGCCTCGCCATTGAGCATGTGATGACCGTTGGAAATGAACTTAGCGTCACGGCTGAAGGACAAGTCTCTGTTTTTGGGACTGGTGTCACGCTTGGTTCTACCATAGCGGCTCAGCTTGGCTATAGCTACGGTGTTGTAGAAGAGTTAACTCAGTCTATGTCGGTCAAGGCACAGCCTCAATCATTTGTTGAACATGAAATTAAACTATTGGAAATTTGGGATGTAGGGAATTCGGTCGTTGTTATTGACGGTGTAGAGGTGAACATCCCCTTCTCGATTAGAAGTGACTTTGCCATTGAACTGGTTGAAAGTAGAGTCATAGACTGTCCTACACCGACGCCAACATCGTCACCTTTCCCAACGGCAACAGCGACCCCTACCGTAACACCAACAGCAACCCCAACACAAACACCAGAGATTGTATTTACGCCAACGCCAACCAGCCAATTTGATCCGACGTTAACACCAACACCGGAAAATACGCCGACCCCAATGCCAACAGCAACCCCCGCTGATACCACAAGCGATTTACGCTTAAATCTTAGCTTAGTGGCGACCGAGCTGTTTGGTCGTAATGGGAAAGAGTGGGCGCGGTATACGTTAAATGTTTCAAATTGGGGGTTTGTCCCAGAAGATATTTTTGAACTATTAGCACCTGACCCACCATGTGAAGGGTATTCAAATGCCTCACGTGTGCTTGTTAATGTGTTTGATGCTGACACAAATGAAAATTTAACGACCTATTGTTCACTGAGTGCACCTCAATCGCTTGGTCAACTCATTTTAGAGTTACAAACTGAAGATCGGGATATTGATAAAATATATCTTGAGATTTTTGACCGTGTCGATCGGGTCATTTATCGATCTTTTACGATTTCTTTAAACTAACATTGTTGTAGGTATTGAGCCACAGATTTCTCAGACTAGACAGATTTGTATCATTGTTTAAGTGAAACGAAGTTCCTGCTTTGCATAAAACGAAGGCGACAAACTTC
>JBCCFD010000275.1:0-10378 GCA_039029915.1 Chloroflexota bacterium | reverse complement strand
CATCACAAATTAAGCCAAGAAAGTTGTTTGTATAATTCATACTTAGTCTCCATATTTGTAAAGTGAACAAAATGCTCACTCAAAACTTGGCTTTAATGTATTAGCGACTCCTGACACCATTATGTCAGGAGCAATTTTTGAATTTTTTTATGGCTGCTTAGATTCTGCCATGACCTCAAGCCCCTCTAGAACAATATCCAAACCCACTTCAAAAAAATTATTGAAATCGAAGCCCGCATTATCTAAGTGCGCTGTGGCAAGTTCTGCGAGGTAGGGATAGGTGGCTTGATCTAAATGGTGCACGATTGATTCACCAACTTCGTCAAAATTGCCGCTTTCACTCAGCGGTAATGAAAGCTCTTGCAAAATGAATCCATAAATGTAAGCGTCAAGTAAGGTCATTGTCTGAGTGGTTAACGGGATTGAAAAACCGCTCTCCCTCAGCGTACCAATGACGGCATTGTGATGCTTCTGCGTGGCAGGTCCCGGTTGGAGTCGAGAATCAAGTAACCCTAAGGCCCAGCGATGCGAGAGCAGGGCGCTGCGAGTGGAAATGGCTCGCTTGCGCATTTCAGATCGCCAGTCGTTCCCAATGATTGGCAGTTGAATTTCGCTAAATACGACATCAACCATCTTATCAAGCATATCTTCTCTATTGGCCACATACCGATACAGTGACATTGGGGTGGCTCCAAGCGCCTTGGCTAACGAGCGCATCGTCAGTGGCTCAAGACCAGATTTGTCGGCTAACTCAATAGCCTTCTGAATTATTTTTTCTGTCGTTAAATCTTTACGATGCTTGGGCATTTACACACTCCGTCTTGATTTTTGAAAGTGTACACTGTATACTTACGCTGTATACTTTTGAATATTCTAACAAATCTACCTGATTTTTGTAAACATTGGGTCTGTATGGAGAAATATTAATGACAATACTTATTGTTGGTGGAACTGGAGCAACAGGGCAATCGTTGGTGGCTGAGTTACTACAGCGGGGTGAAAAGGTCAAGGTTATTGCAAGAATGGGAAGCCAATTGCCAGCCAAGATTAAAAATCATAAGAATTTAACTGTGATTCGGGCCACATTATTAGACTTAAGCGATGAAGAATTAAAGCAGAATGTTAAAGGCTGTAAGGCTGTTGCCTCCTGTTTGGGACATCGTTTAAGTTTTAAGGGGATATACGGACATCCAAGAAGGTTGGTAACGGATGCGACACGCCGTTTGTGCCAGGCAATTGAGTCAAATCGTCCAGAGAAACCCGTTAAATTTGTTTTGATGAATACGACGGGGAATCGTAATCAGGACCTAAATGAAAAGATTTCACTCGTTGAAAATGTTGTCGTTGGGTTAATTCGCTTATTGCTTCCACCCCATGTGGATAATGAACAAGCGGCTGAGTTTTTGCGGACCCAAATTGGCAAAACGAATAAGTACGTTAATTGGGTAATTGTTCGTCCTGATGGTCTAACTGATGAAGAAGCCGTCACACCATACAATATTGTGCCGTCACCGACCCGAAGCGCCATTTTTAATGCGGGGAAGACGAGCCGCAGAAATGTAGCGCACTTCATGGCTGAATTAATCATGAATGAGTTGGCATGGGCCGAATGGAAAGGGCAGATGCCAGTAATTTATAATGAGGGATACGTCACGGCACCTGTTTACGGAAAGTGAGCCGAATTTTGGGCGATGATTGCGGGAGGGACGTAGCATGCTATGCCCCTCCAGGAGATGCTGTTAAGACAATAAATGCATCAAATCAATTCCGAATATACCGCTTCATTTCCATGGTTGATGCATCTAAATTTGCCATGAACTGAGCCGCAGCTGGTGCATCCCCAAAGCTGGCCATCGATGCTTCTGCATCTTCGACGGATTGCCAGTGCACAATGACTAACCATGCGCCAGTTTCAGTAACGGCCGTTTCTCGGGAAATAAAACCCGGCTGCTTAGATACATGTTCTACCTGAACAGCTTGGTCAAACTTGTTGAACGCCACGGCAGAAACACCAACTTTTATTTGAAATGTGGCAATCTCAATCACCGTGGAAGAATTAGAATTTGCCATTGTCATTTTGCCACTCCTCTTTGGCTGGAATTTCTTGAATGACATCCCAATGCTCAACGATTAAACCATTTTCGATGCGGATTAGGTCGAAGAAAGCAACGTGATTGCCTAAGAATTGGCCTTCAGAAGCGGCAAACGCAAAGTTGCCTTCCACCGCTAACAAATGATTCTGGCTGTAAACCATTGGGGTGCCAGCCTCAGCCATAGCAGCCGATGCCTCGCCAAAGGCGGCTAAGCCATCCCCCACAGACGGATTGTGCTGATGATAGGTTTCTGTTGAGATGTACGCAGTGATCTTGTCGAGCGCTTTGCCCATCAAAATGTCGTTCACAAATCCTTGAGCAAACGTGCGGTTTGCTTCTGTTTTGTCGTGATCAGTTACATCTGTAGGCCCATCAAGCTGGGTGCGGCCTGATGCTGTTTCAGTGGCGATTGCCTGTAAATTGTCCCAGTGCTCAACAACGAGCCCATTTTCAAATCGAAAAACATCAAATCCAACTAAAGCGCCTCCAAATGCAGCTAAAAAATACTCCGTGTGGCAAACGACTAAACCCCCATCTTCAATGACGCGGACGATATTAACCTTGGTATTTGGGTCATTCGCTAGCATGGGCACCATGCCCAAAAAAGCCGCTTTTCCAGAAGGCGCACTCAAATTGTGCTGAATATACGTTTCGTCGCTGATAAACTGCTCTAGCGGTGTGGTATCGCCAGATGCTAACGCATTGAGAATAGCAACCGCTTTTTCCTTATTTGACATGATTTTTTACTCCGTTTCTTTGATTATGTTAGACGGAAAAATCGTATCAAATAGGCCGGCAAGTGTAGAGTCACTCTGTTGTTTGATTCTGGTACTTTGTTGGGAAACTGTTCCGAAACTGATTAGGAGTCTGCCCCGTTTCACGCTTGAAAAATCTGCCAAAATAGCTGGCATCTTCAAAATTGAGCTGAAGGGCAATTTCAGCGGCAGTATTATCCGTGTGCACAAGGAGTCGCTTGGCTTCTAGCACGATGCGATCTCTTAGCAAACAGCCTGCCGTCATGCCCAGCGCATTCTTGACACTTTTGCTCAAGTGCCCCACCGTCACTGCGAGTTTGTCTGCATACCAGTTGACTTTTGGATGAGCAATGGCGTTTTGCTCGACCAGCTGAATGTAACGATTCGCAAGCTGTTTGTCTGCTGGAATGTCGCCTCGCCCAGCTGAATGATCAACAACCAATCGCTGTGCGGAAATTAACAGAAGACGCAGCCAAGATTCGACAGCCTGCGTACGACCAAAGTTTGCCTGTTGAAACTCTATCTCAAGCTGCTCATTTACTTTCTGGAACCAGGCAATATCTGGTGGTGCAGGATAGAGCACAGAAACGCCATTGATGGCGTGGAAGAAGTCGAGCTGTTCGAGCAGCTGCTGATCGCTTTTTTCTAGAAAGAGGTCTGACTCAAATAAAATCACGAAGCCTTTCATTTCGTTTTCAATATCCCAGTAATGAATTTGCCCTGGGCCAACAAAATGAATTGAATTGGGTTGGATCTCGTCTCCGGCAAAATCGAGGTAATGCATACCGCTTCCCTCTGTGACCCAAAAAACCACATAGAAGGTATGCCGATGGGGAATTGGGCGCGTGGCAATTTCATGTAATTCTTCAATTCGCTTTACCTCAATCGGAATTGAGTTATTTTTGAGAAACCGAAATTGGCGTAATGGTACTTTATTCATCTCCATTATTTTAGCATACGCCCTGAGTATGATCATGGGGGGATTGATTATGCGGGATTGATACGGCCGTTTACCCTTCGTCCCTAAATTTTATAAACACTACAATTGAAGGCTGAGCCTGTCGAAGCCTGGTTTACAAAACCCGCTCTCGACAGGTTTAAGCCACATTCGCACTGATAGTTTAATGTGAGACGAAGCAGAAAAACCCGAAAATCCTGATAAGATTTTGAGCCTTTTCACAGAGTACGGTTAAAATTGACAGATGATAGATTTAGCTCAAACACACCGTTCAATTCGTTCATTTAAACCGCAAAAAATTGATGATGATTTGCTGCAAGAGCTGCTTATGGCTGGTTTGCGCAGCTCTAGCTCTGGCAATATGCAAACGTGGTCAGTGATCGTCACCAAGGAAGAAGCCCAAAAGCGTCGTCTTTATGAAACACACTATAGCCAGGGCATGATATTAGAAGCCCCAATGGTGCTTACGTTTTGCGCCGATGTATTCCGAATGCGAGAGTGGATTCGGGTAAACGACGCCAAACAGAGTTTTGATGATCTCCTTGGGTTTTTAACAGGGGCTGTTGATGCAGTGATTGCCGCGCAAACCATTTCTTTAGCGGCCGAATCCGTCGGTTTAGGCATTTGTTATATGGGAACCACATGGTGGGGTGCGGATAAACTTATTGATATTTTGTCGCTACCAGATGGTGTATTCCCAGTGACGAGCCCTGTGATAGGATACCCTGCTGAAGCCCCCGCACTGCGTGACCGTTTGCCATTGGAACTGGTCGTTCATCATGAAAAATATCAGCGCTTAACAGACGAAGAAATAAACCAGACACATGCTGCTCGTGAGCAAAGAGCTTGGGCACGATACACGGCGAATGAAAAGTTATATGCCAAACTGCAAGAGGCGGGGATTACGCATGTAACCCAGTTTTATACGTCAGAATTTAAATATTCGAAAGAATTGCATACGAAAGTAAGCAATATGCTCATTGAAACGTTAAAGTCGCAAGGTTTGTGGCTTTAAGGAAACGTTTTTGCTGCTAGAAAATTTAAAAGGAGTTGAAATGTCATTAGAAGGAAAGTATCAGTACGAAGATGAGTGGTTGCTAGAGGCACCAGAGTTAAAAACCTTTATCGATAAGGTCAATGAAATTCGCACAACTGCTGAGAGTCCTGAATCGGCTGTGGCTCAGATACGGCCGTATTTTGCAACCTTGCTAAACGATCCAAACTGGCTTCCCGAGAAATACCAGCTGCCAGCTGAAGGCGAAAGCGGTATGGGTGGAAAAACGGGCATGTGGCTCTTGTACCGCTCAGGTGATGGTGGACTGGCCTTTTCTGCGCTTGTGTTAGCACCCGGCACCAAAACGCCGGTGCATAATCATTTGGCGTGGGGGTTGGTTGGCTTATACAAAGGGTTGCAGTCTGAGGTTGTTTTTGACCGAACGGATGATGGCTCTAAAGAAGGGTTTGCAGATTTAGCGGTGAAGGAGACAAATGAACTGACCCCGGGCGATTTTTATGAGCTAATGCCTGAAAATGATATTCATCAGGTAGAGACAACATCCGAATTCACCTCCGTGTCACTGCACCTTTTGGGGAATGATAACGGCTGTATTTGGCGTAACCGATTTGACCCAGATGATCAGGCGATAGCGCCCTTTAAATCAGGCTGGTTGAATACAGAATGCCGCGAATACAGCAGCGTTCACCCACATGATCATTGATAAGCAACTTGCTTTTTAAATTAGGAACTGGAGTTACGCAGTATCATTGGTGCAAACCTCTGAGGTTTAGTCAGCCTTCTGCTCGATTTTTTCCATCAAATGATGGTTGACTAAACACTAATCATCAGAATCTGAAAGCAAACGCACCTCGCGTTGCGGGAATGGAATTTGAATATCATGTTCATTTAAGGCTTGGTACAGCGCACTGTTCATCTTATCAATGATTCGTCGTGTTTCTACGTAATGTTCAATCCAGCAGCGCACTCGGAAATTGAGTGACGAAGCGCCAAACTCGAGGAATAAGGCCTCTATTCGTTCCTCTTTCATGACCCAATCTTGAGCCCGAATCGCTTCAATCATTACACTGCGGGCGTGTTCGATGTCGGTACCATAAGCAACTCCGACATGCGTTTCCACCCGATACTTTGTGTCTGGTGCTGAATAATTAACGATGAGCCCTTTGCCAATGACTGAGTTCGGCACCGTAACGGTTAGATTATCGCGCGTTAAAATACGGGTGCTCCTTAGCCCAATATCAATCACATCACCCCAAGTGTTGATATCTAATAGCTCAACGCGGTCGCCAACCTCAAACGGTTGATCAACCATGATTGTGAACCCTGAGAACATGTCGCCTAATGTTTCTTGTGCCGCTAAGGCAATGGCTAGCGATCCGATCCCTAAGGTTGTGACGAGCGCGCTGACCTCAATGCCAAATTGCCCCAGCACAATCACAGTAAAAATGACGATGAGGATAATGTAGGCAATTCGACGAAACAGCTCTAGGAACTTGTCGTCAAGCGTTGTTTCCGTTTTGTGGGCAATTTCGATGCCATACCATTTGACCAAGCCTCCTATGAGCTGGTAAATGAATAAAAATATGAGGAGGCTATAGAAAACGAATAGAGTGTTCGCTACACCTAATTTAATGTTATTGGGGACGTAGGATAATCTTAGAATGGCTATTTCAAACCCACCAATGAAGATAGCCGTGCGTAGGGGGAAATCCACAGCTTGTAAAATGACATCGTCTAATTGGGTTTGTGTTCGATTGGCAAGCCGCTTTAGGACATTGGCTAAGAGGTTCTTTGACCCCCAGCTAATGACCCACGCTGCGCCTAGGATTAAGATGGAGATACCTGTCTCAATTAAAGTCTCGTTCATTTTCTCCCTTCTTTGGTGAAACTACAGTGATTTGGTCTTTTGTCACTTATGATAATAGAACGGGTTTCAATTTTGAAACGGCCGTTTCTCTTTGACGTATAATGGTGTTATTGCTGTGTCTATTTTAGCGACTAAACTGTATATCCCCACACCAAATGCAACCATCATGTCTCGCCAGCGATTGATCCAGCGCTTAAATAATGGGCTAGAGCGAAAATTGACTCTTATTTCCGCCTCAGCGGGGTTTGGTAAAACCACCTTAGTCACTGATTGGATTGGGACGGTTGATGATCGACTTGTGGCGTGGGTATCGCTGAATGAACTTGATAGTGATCCAACATCCTTTTTACACGTTTTAGCAGCCAGCTTCCAAACAGTCGTCCCTTCCTTTGAAGAAAAAGTGATGATATTGTTTGAAGCTCCTCAACCCCCATCGTCAGGTGATATTTTGACGATACTAATTAACGAACTATCCGCGCTGTCGAATAAAATTGTTCTTGTTTTGGATGATTACCATTTGGTAGATAGTGCAGAGGTCGACACGGCCGTTACCTTCTTCCTTGACCATTTACCGCCAAACGTCCACTTGATGATGACCACCCGTGAAGACCCACAGTTGCCGCTGTCGCGCTATCGAGGTCGAGGGCAGTTAAGTGAGTTTCGCGCTCATGACCTTCGTTTTTCGGCCGAAGAAGCCGTCACTTTTTTTAATGACTGTATGGGACTCTCTCTAACTCAAGAAGATGTTGACGCCCTTGATGCCCGAACGGAAGGGTGGGTTGCTGGTTTGCAGATGGCGGCCCTTTCGCTTTACGGCCGTTCCGATACAGCCAGCTTTGTGCAAGCGTTCAAAGGGAGTCATCGCTTTGTGCTGGATTATTTAGTGGAAGAGGTGCTAGAAAATCAGCCGGAAGCGGTACAAGTCTTTCTGAGAAAAACGGCCGTATTAGATCGATTGTGTGCGCCTCTTTGTAATGCAGTGATTGAACAGGAAAATAGCCAACAGCTTTTAGAAATCCTAGAGCGTCATAATCTATTTTTGATTCCCCTTGATGATAATCGGCACTGGTATCGCTATCATCATCTTTTTGCAGACGTGCTCAAATCGTATGGTCAGGTCAAAAACGATGATGAGGCACCCATGCTGCATCAGCGGGCTAGCCGATGGTTTGAGCAACACCAGCTCATACCAGAAGCGATAGAACACGCGCTCCTTGCCAATGATTTTACGGCCGTCGGACGGCTTTGCGAACTGAACTGGCCCAAAATGTATCGAGATTATCAAGCGGGGGTTTGGCATCGCTGGGTCAAACAGTTGCCACCGAAATTTCTTGAACAACGCCCCGTGCTGGCCATCAGTATGGCATTGGCCTCTCTGACCCAAAGTACATTTCATGACGTTGAGCAATATATTGCCATTGCCGAGCGCTGGCTCAATGACCCAACGAAAGGCCAACCCGTGGTAGCTGACCCTAAACAGTTTGAGATATTGTCGGCAATGATTGCCACGGCCCAGGCTAATTTAGCGGTTGCCAAACGAGATAAACCAAAAATCATCGAATTTGCTCAAAAAGCATTGGCGCTCTTACCTGAAGATCATCACTCAGGCCGTCTTTTACCGTTGGCCCAGCTTGGATTAACCTATTTTTCAAACGGTGAAATTGAGAAAACGTACTATTATTTCTCTGAGGTGCAGGCCTGTTTTTTTAACGATGGCGATATCTATTGGGGGCTAGGCCCATCTCGGCTCTTAAGCATCATCCGTATTTTGCAGGGGCGGTTAGATGAGGCTCAGGCGCTTTACAAGCAGGCGCTTGTCACGGCAAGCAAATTGGAGCGCAAGATTTTTCCCGGATTGGCTGAGCTCTACTTGGGAATGGGCGAGATTGCTTACTTGAAAGGGGATATTGACACGGCCGTTTCCCAGATACAAAAAGCAAAAAGCTTAGGCCAAGCCGCCACGGTGCCCGGCAATACGTTTCGGCATCTTAAAATTATGGCGCTTGTCGAAGCAGCACAAGGGCATGTTAGCGAAGCATTTTCGTTACTCGACGAAGCTGAGCGGTTATTTGTGCCAGCTTTTTTAGTTGAAACCCGCACGATTGACGGGATTAGAGGCAGACTGTGGGTGAAAACCGGCCGTTTAGCTGAGGCGAAAAGCTGGGTGACCCGACGAAATTTTTCGACCCAAGATGATGTTGAGTTTGCCAACGAGTTTGACTACTTAGCTTTTGCGCGCGTTAATATTGAAATTCTTCCCGCCGAGCAGCTTCCTGATACGATTCAATTGTTGGCACACATACTGAAAATCAGTCAGGCAGGTGGTCGACAACTGCGCTCAATCGAGACGCTTATTCTATTGGCGATGGCGCAGCAAAAGGTTGAGAATCAGGAACAGGCTCAAGCCGCTCTAGCACAGGCCCTTTATTTGGCGGAACCACAGCAGTTAATACGGCCGTTTCTCGATGAAATTAGTCAGCTAACTCCGCTTTTAAAGGCCTTCCAAATGAAAGAGCAGCCGCGGAACCCTGAGGTCAACCTCTCAAGAATCAAGCCATTGATTCAGCAGCTTCTGCAAAAAACTGACAGGAACCGCTCATTTTCAATTTTGGATCAAACGCTCATTGAGCCACTTAGCGATAGAGAGTTAGAAATATTGCAGCTTGTGGCTGATGGACTATCCAATCGAGAGATTAGTGAAAAACTATTTGTCGCGTTAAACACAGTCAAGGGGCATAATCATCGCATTTTCTCTAAGCTTCAAGTCAATCGGCGGACTGAGGCGGTCGCTCGCGCCCGCGAGCTGGGGCTGATTTAGTTTGGGTTACTTCTGAGGATTCATTTGTCTGCTTTTGGGCATTATTCATCAACCTCAACAAGAAGATTCTCAGAATAGTTTTCTTCAAACATTTAAAATGCTAGATTTATCTAGCGTATTGCGTTAGGGCGGTGATTAATCACCGCCCTAAATGAGAGTACCCCATCAATGGGGCAGAACTCTTTTACACAATTCTCCATGCTTAAAAATTATTTATGTTGATTGATTAATTTTTATTCTTCAATAGCCATTAAATACCGCTCCGCCGAAATGGAAACGGCCGTTTTTGCCTCATCCACAATAATCTTATCCCACCACGCTGAGTAAATTCGATCATATTCGTATGGCCCGACTGCCGTGACGACTTGCTTAACCTTTGAAGGGGCGAGCGGAATATAGTTTGGATAGCTCCACATAAAGCTCACGTGCCGGCGATCAGATGCCACCATCAGCGCATCGGCCGTGAAGAACGCGCCTTTGCCACCAGCGGCGGCTGGCCAATGGAGCACCGTGCTGCCGTCAAAGTGCCCGCCTGTTTTGATCAACGTTAAATTGCCAAAAAGTTCTTTGCTATCTCTATCCCAAAATTGGATGATGGGGTCCGGCCGCATGACATGTTCTTTGTCATTAGCGTGGAGGTAAAGCGGGGCGTCAAACGTTTTAGCCCATTCAACCGCTGAACTGTAAAAGTGGGGATGTGACACCGCAATGGCTTGAATGCCCCCGAGGTTGTTAACGGCCGTTATTGTCTCCTCATCCAGCAAAGAAATACTGTCCCAAAGCAAATTGCCTTCTTCCGTTTGCACAAGCAACGCCCGCTGCCCAATGGCGAATGATGGCGTTGTGCCAATCCCGTAGAGATTTGGCTCCTG
>JBCCFD010000274.1:0-10398 GCA_039029915.1 Chloroflexota bacterium | reverse complement strand
TAATTGTATAGCTCGCGCACGTCTCGATCGGATAGCTCGTTGCCAAACAGCACCAGCTCATCCATCATCCCTGCATAGTTCATCGAAGAGCGAATACCCAGCGTGATGTCGGCCGTGCTGCTACAGTGGCCACCAGCGGGTACCTGACTATCTTCGGTGCCGTTGAGGTAAAGGGTGATGTTTTCGTCTTGCTTATAGGTTAAAACGATGTGGCTCCACATGTTGGCGTTGAGCTCTTTTTGGCTCAGTGTATTTGTGCCGCACACGTTGAAGCCTACCCGATCATCTGGCCCGTTCATATCAAGCTGGAAATGGGCCGGAGCACCCGTTGACATAGCTCGAATCATGGTGCTGGCACCAACGCCCGGTACGGGTTTGACCCACATCGCCACGGAGAAACTGTCTCCGTTGAGCTGACCACTGTTGGGGATGTTGACTTCATCATCAATGCCGTCGAAGTTGAGGGCACCGTAAATTTGGCCGTCTACCCCTGCATCGGGGCAGTTGGTACAGGTTCCGTCAGCGCCGGTTAGGTTTTCAAAGGTGACGGATTCTGGTGGATCGTTGAGCGGTAAACGGCCGTTGCCACCATCTGTCATCACCACCGTTAAGCTCGGCGTATCCAACGCCGCCGGATAAATTTTTAGTTGGTCAATCAGCCCATTAAAGCTGTTACCGCTGTCAGTGCCACCAAAATAAACGGCCTCACCAGCCGCAAACGGATGCGCGGCTAGTGGAGTTGTGTTGACGAGGGCTGTATCCCGATACGTGTGCAGTTCATATGAGCCACCCACTTCTTCAAGCACCCATGCGACATGATGCCACTGGTTAGGCGTCAAGCCCAAGGTCGCCGCATCTAAGCTGTCATCACCCACGGTGAACAGGGCACCTGTTGCCGTTTCAGGCTTCACCCACATGGCAACGGTGATATTGTCATCAAGCAGGCGGAAATCTTCGGGCGTGTCTTCCGTCAGAACCACGTAATCATTGACCCCATCAAAGCGTGCCGCTTGCCCTTCGCGTCCCAAAATACCGGTTGTGGGACAGCCCGATCCTAAGCAGATGCCGTGCTGTTTGTTGCCAGAGTGGTCGTAGAATTTGACTGAGGCGGGCTGTTCATTGAGCGGCATGAGCAAATTGGCGTCGACGCTCATGATTAAGTCCCGAATCTGGTCACTGCTGATATCTTCGGTGTAGATTTGGAACTCATCGAGCGTTACACCATTCAAATAGGTGGCACCTTCACTCACAGTGAAATCAATGGTCCCGGTTCCATCTCCACTATACCCTCGTGAATGGTACCCTGTTTCATAATTATAATAATCTGTATCTAAATTACTGGTATCCCCATCGCCGGTATTACAACCGCTGTCATCATTATCTCGTTCGCAAATGATAAAGTTGTAGCGATCGTCACCTGCAATAGCGTGGGCTTGGTTAATGGTGATATTGTCGCCATCTTCGAGGCTTCCCCAGTCACCTAAACGGTAACTCCCACCGTTGGCACCACCACCATAACGGCCGTAAAGTTCTAATTCTGCATCACCTGCGCCATCAGCTTCGTCGGTCACATGGATTGAGTGAAACGTAATGGTTGCATGATGATGCCCCCGACCAATAAAAAATTCGTTATGCGTGGCATTTGGTAAATTGCCTGAACAGTCGGGATGGCTATCAACAAGTGCGCCATTGACGTAAAACCGTATCTGCCCTTGATCAAACGTCACCGCCACATGTTCCCATTGGCCGCTGCCTAAGAAGTCCGTAGTTGTTTCATGTGTACATGATCCGCCTGAGCCTTCAAATGAAACGCCAATATGGCCATCGCGAACCCACAGCCGTGGATAATCACCGGGATTACCGTCTGGTGCCCAGCCCATGATGGTGCCATTACTGTTTGCGTTATCACGCATGAGCCAAGTGGCGATGGTAAAACGGCCGTTTGTCAATTGAACATCATTCCCCGACACGTACACGTGATCGCGTCCTTCAAATTTGATGGCCTCATTAAGTCGTCCGGTTTCACCAGTCATTGGGTCACGAGAATTAGCGGTGGTTGTATCAATCGTTAGACCAGCACCGGTACCCACATTGTCATACTCTGTGCCGTTATCAAACTGTAGCCAAAGGGTTGGCGTGATGGGATCGGTCACCGTTTCGGGTGCCGGTTCTGTGTCTGGATCAATTAGCGCACCCACTTGATTGGTGAAGCTCACAATTTGGCTGGCTGAGATAGCTGGGTCGACAGTGACCTGCCCCCGCACACCGGTCACCTGACGCGCCGGTAGCACAAACGGTTGTTCATACAGCGTGTCGTTAGGCAATCCCGCCGAAAATTCCACATCCAGCAGGCCAAAGGCAAGCCGATTGCGAAGTACATTTTCAACTTCACCAATGTAGGCCAGCTCTTGACCCGGAGCCACGTAGCCATCAGACGCTTTACGCACCAAAACGGTGGCATCCGTGTAGTCGCTCATCGTCCAGCTGAGGGTAAGCTGGCTGCCCTGCGGGGCTGAGCTAAATTGGCGGGTTTCACTACCGTTTTGAGGAGATACGTCAATGTTCACAACCACATCGTTGTTCCAATCGCCTTGATCAAGTTCTATCACTTCGATCGGTACTTCGCGGTCACAAAAATCAACCGATTTGTTAATCGGGAATGAATCACCGTCTAAAATGCCATCTTGATACCAGACGCGTAACCCGTCCATGCGAATCTCTAATTCAGCATCTATATGCTCGGCGTATTCCAGATCGTTACGCACGGCGTCTTGGACAGTAATTGTGTCTAAAGTGACCGTAGCACAATCGGCTCCGGCTGGTACTTCGATATATTCGTAAACGGCCGTTTCAATTTCCAGCACATCAGGGCTACTATTCACCTGTGGGTTGAAGCCGTAAACTTCTTCTAGCTTGTCAGAAATATTGTCACCATCTGTATCAGGGTTGAGTGGATCTGAGCGTACCCACGTTGACAACGGTTGGTCAGCCGCATCAAAAGCGTACACAAATTCCCAGCCCGCGATTTCTTCACCATCTCGCAAGCCATCATTGTCTGTGTCAGCTTGGGTGGGTTTTGTACCATAAAGCAGTTCTAAATAATCAGATAGACCGTCCGAATCGGTATCTTGCATAATAGGATTCGAACCCATTTGGGATTCAATCAGATCATCTAAACCATCGCTGTCCCGATCGGGTGCGTTATCCCCGTCATCAGACCCACCATGCGCGGTAGAAACAAGCCCATCTCCGTCGGCATCTCTAAATGTTGGTAGCGTTAAACCGGTTGGCGGGGTGGTATACCACCAGCCAAAGCTGTAGTCACCGCCACCTTGATTGGCCATGGTCACAAATTCAGCAAATGTTTCCGGTAAAATATCGTATTCAAACCCTTCGATATATGAATTATTCGTTTTGCGTTCATCATCCCAATCACAAACAAAGGTAACGCATTCAATCGAATCAACGCGATACGCTTCTGAAAAGTGAATATCAAAGTCAAAGTTTACACCCGGTTGCATTACAACGACGTAATCAATCGTGTCCACAAAGGTGAAGTCAGCTTCACCCGTTGCTGGTATCCACCGTTGCCGCCCAACAAGGCTGTTATGGCGCTCGCTATCTCCTGAAATCAGATCGTAATCAAAGATTGAGCTTTTTGCATTTTCATCCGTAAAAAAGCCACTGGCTGCCGACACGATCGATCCTAAAGAGTTGGGTGAATTTTTAAACAAGCTGCGGGTGATTGGCATGGTAATAATAAAGGTGTTGCCCGCCGCGTACCCTTCTTCAGGGTTTTGTAGGTGTGTGCCTGGTATCCCCGTCAAAACCCGATCCTCATGTGAAGTTTTGACAACAGTTTGATAGGAATAAATAATCGCTTTGACAAATTTGGTGAGCAAGCCCGAAATACCACCGCACAGCAAGCTATATTTCGGATCCTGGTCAATGCCAGCTGCCCGACAAATCAGGCCGATGACGGCATCAATAACGCCAATGATAGCCACAATGAGCACCCCCACCCCGGGAATTAGCCCAATCACCCCCATGATAACCGCCACAATGATGGTAGCAACAAGGGTGGCAATCGCTTCTCGGCCAGCTTGGGTGCCAAGGTCGATACTCCCACTCGCCACTTGGGCAATAAACACGCCAACAGCGACGCCAACAGCAATGGCAATCCCAATGGCGGCAGTGATTTTGGCAAATTTTGAAATGTTACTACCAATAGTCTTGGCGGCGTTAACAAAACCGGAGGCGCTAGACGCTAACGCTTTAAACCCACCGGCTGCAGTGGCTAACTGCTTGACCGAGGCCACAACCGACACCATTTGGAAGGCAACCAATGCTGTCGTTTGACCAACGTCGATGGCAATGGCTGCATCTTTGGTTATGAACCCTATCGCCAGTGAAAGGGCGACTATGGCAAGAATGGCAACTGCTCCCGCTTTAATGGCTGTTCTACCTTGGGCGGCAAATTGTTTTAAGAGATTATTTGGACCCGAATTTCCGCCTGCTTTAACCAGTGCATTATCAACAGCACTATGTTCTAAAAATAATTCTTTAACAGCTTTTATAGTGGTGCTATTACCTGCTGTTTTTAACGATGGTGCTAAAGAGACACCGGCTTGTTTAACAACGGTAGAAATTGATTGAACGACTGCTTTTGAGACGCCCATCTCTTTTTTCAAATCGTTATATAAATTAAATTGCAAAATCTCCGAGTCACTGAGGCTAGATGCGCTAATGAGCGGCTTATCACCCTGTTGTACCGTGGCTGTCGCACCGAGCTTATTCGCAAAAAAGTAAGACGCTGCAACCCGACTTGCCCCCCGATCTATCGCTTCCTTGTGTGTTTCATAATGGTTCAATATCTCAGGAAGCGACTGATCAAATTCGGCCTGAATGCGGGGTTCCAAATGATCCTGCCAGTATGATTGGGGCAGGTACGTTTCCCATTCGTTTGTGTCTGGGTCAAATTGATACGGTGACCATTGCATGCCCGCCTGTATGACAACATCAGCCGCGAAGCGAAGATCAACGCCATCTTGAGTAAGAATTCCAGAGCCAGTTAATCCCACAGTCTTGGTAGACTCCTCACGAACGATCATAATAAGCGGTGCGGTGAATTTGTCTTGAACTGCTAAAGGGGTGAAGGTTGTGTCTAAGACGGTGGCAATTTCACCGGGTAGATAACCCAATTCACCCACGTGCTCATACTCAAACAAATCAACAAATAACGTCTCTTTTCCAATGCCGAATAGCTGAGGATCGTCGGCTGGGATGACACCGTTGCTATTTTTATCAAGTCGGGTTTTGAGTGCTTCAATATCAACATCGCGCCGTCCGCTTAAAAAGGTGTGATTTAACGCGGTTGAAAGGGTCCATAAGGAGCCTTCGTAATACGTATCATCTGCATACCCATCAACGGTTTGAGCAAAAATGGGGTCCTCATAAATAAGCCCCGCTTTAACGCCATGGTTTTCCGTCACCGCCAACCCTGTGAGATACCAATCATCATTGTAGGTGTGCACAATTTGGGCGTCTCCGTCTTCATTGATCACTTGAACCAGCCAAATTAACTTAACCTGATGGTCGGCTTGCCAGTTTTCTACAGTCGGTTGGTAATACATTTGGGCTGAAAATGCGACAGGTGATTGTGAGACCTGATCAGTCACCATGTTGATCGGCACCAGAGCTTCTAAAGTACCTCGTTCGTCTAGCTGACGGACAGTGATATTAAATTGATCTAATTTATCTGTGTTGAGCCAGCTACTCAATGGCGCAGAGGGGTCTGTCGGAATTGTGCCTGACAACGGGAGTGTACCGTAGCCAGAAGGAGGAATCTCAACGGAAAGCATAGGGATTAAGCGCAAATCCCCATTGGCTTGTGCCCCACTATTGCCAAAGGTCTGTTCACTACCCGTTCGGATTTGTCCTTGCTGGTCGTTATCTGGCCAGTCTAGAACGTGTAGGTTGTACCATAGGTGAGAACTTTCTTCAGGCCGCAGTTGAAAATCAACGAGAAGCGGTTTATTGTCTTCAAAGCTGTTGATTTTGAGATTGAACGTTTGGTTGATAAAGCCTTCGACACAACCTGCTGTTTCAGGCAGCCCGGGATTTAAGCCACCACAAGCGGGCTTTTCCCCGCCTCCCAAGGCTGTATAAGGATCAATATCATTTCGATCGGTCACACCATCGTTGTCATTGTCTAAATCAAGCACATCGGGTGTGCCATCATTGTCGGTATCCTGGCATGATTCGTTAGGTGACAAGGTGCGTCCAAAACCGATAGCATAGCCTAGATCATCGGTCTTTACATCGACCAAATTGAGACATTCAACACCATCCGTTTGCCCATCCATATTGGTATCTGCTTCGAGCGGATTTGTGTAGTAGCGGGTGTTTGTGCTGTCTAAAAAGCCCTGCACTTCCGCTTTGTCGCTTAATAGATCGTTGTCGGTGTCAAAATAGAGGGGATCTGTACCAATTTCGACATATTCAATGTAATCGCTTAGGGTATCGCTATCGGTATCAACGTTTTTGGGATCGGTTTCTAGAAGAATGACCTCTTGCATATCATTGAGGCCATCGCCGTCTGAGTCGGGATTGTTGATATCCGTACCAGCTTCAGCTTCGAGGGTATCATTGAGACCATCGCCATCGGTATCGGGAATGGTGGCAGTCAATGTGGCTGGAATAGCTAAAGGTAAGCTGTTTGGCAGGATTGTGGGGAAGTTTTCGAACTCAGGCGTTTCGTCTTGAAAGGGGTTTTGCTGTTGGGGGGAAACGGCCGTATCAAAGGTCGGCATCATCATCTCTTCTTGAATCTGTTGCGCCTCTTCTTGCTCAGCTTCTAACGTGCGCTGATGCCCCATAATCTGGCTCAGATTTTGGGCCGAGGCGTGTGTCGCTGTTGCCTGCAAGAGCGGCGAAAAGAGCATCGAGAGAACTAATATAATTGAGCTGGTTCGGTAAATTTTTTGCCAGTTGAAGCGGGTAAACAAAAAGCCAATAAGCGCAATTTGCAGGAAGACAAAGCCAGTAACGGCCGTTCCATCCACAATCGCCCCTTTGTCAATTCGCACCACCTGACGCTGAAACCTTGTTAAATTTGCAAATGGATCTGTTCCCCAACTGGAAAAATCAATCGTGGTGGTGGCTTCAACTTGTTCCGTTTCCGCTGGTGGAAACTGCATAAACATCGTTTGGCGGAGCGGTAAACCCACCTCATCAATCCAGATTTCACCGTATCCAGACATATTTACAAACTGGTCGGCTAACTCAATTTCCATGCCATGGGGCAGCGCTCCTTTTCGAGCGAGTTCTTGTTCTAGCTGAGTGCGCATGTAGTGAGCGTAAGCTGGGCCGTCGATATCAAACGTGTAACGAGTAAATGTGATATTGGCGCGCGTTTCTGGGCCAGCGTCTTGGATATTAACGGCAGCATACAAAATCCCTAGCGCATCTCGTCCGGGAATGTACAACGAGGAAATATCATCAACCTCTTCCCAGTCTGAATCACCAACCCGGCCCTTAGTCTCTCCATCCCGAATTTGGATTTCTACAGCTTGTGATTCGTTGAGAACCGAGCCGCCACTGTTCCACATTTTTAAATCAAGCAACTTGTCATCAAGATCAACTTGGCCTTGGACCAAAATTCGCTCTGTGTGGCTGCTCAAACCTACATTGATCAGCATCGGTAGCGGGCGACTTACCTGTTCGATACGAGCATCGTAAGTATATTCACCGATATCTTGTGCTTTGTACCAAGCGGCGAAAACCCGCTCTTCAGCGGTTTGGGAACCGCTGGCTGATAGGTAATTTAACGTCGTGAAGAATAATGTTGAAAAAATGAGAAAGAAAACAATGCGGGGGTAGCGGCGATACTTCATGTGACCTCGTGTGTGAATTTTGGTAGGCAGGGCAATAGAACCTGAAAGAAATCAGTATTTGCACATTGATTAAATTGCCAGAACTTCGGTGTACGTTTTGATTTTTACGATTTACGCAAAATTCACGAGTATTATGGATTTTTTAAAGGAGATTGCATACGTGAATTAGGTCATAGGCAAATTGTCAGAAGGGGATAAATTTCTGGTACAATTGTTCTATGCTGCCCCTTTTGACGACAAAACTTTACAAGCCTGATACCCCCATTCATTTTGTGAATCGAGCGAGATTAGAAGAGCGATTGGTCTTAGGAAAGGCAGGTAAAGTGACGCTGATTACGGCTCCTGCCGGCTTTGGTAAAACCACTTTAATTTCTGCTTGGCTTAACTCCCTGCCGGATGAACACGTGTGCTGGTTTACGATCGATGAATATGACAATGATTTGTCACGTTTTTTGCACTACTTTTTAGCAGCTTGGCAAATGATTGATCCTTCGCTAGGGGCTAGCAGTTTAAAACTATTGCAGGAAGGATGGGCTGGTCCTTCCCCGATTACGCCGGAAGCTATCCTTATTCCGTTGATCAACGAATTAGCTGCTTTGCAAACAGAAGGCGTTGTTGTTTTAGATGACTGGCATCTGGTGAAGAGCCAGCCAATCCAAAATGCGATTCGCTATTGGATAGAACACGTTCCTTCCTCAATTCACACGATTCTTATGAGTCGCGAGCTGCCAGAATTCCCTTTAGCGCGATGGCGGGTTAGAGGGCAATTAAATGAGCTTGTCGCTGAGGATCTTCTATTTAATCGTGATGAAATGGTGCAGTTTTTTAAAGACGGCATGAAGCTCGATTTAACCGGTGCACAGATTGAGCAACTGGCCGAAAAAACGGAAGGCTGGGTCGCTAGCCTGCAACTGGCCGCATTCTCGCTGCAAAACGCGGGCGATCCTTCGGCTTTGGTAGACGCCTTCACGGGTAGTAATCGATACGTTGTTGATTATTTGGTCGATGAGGTGCTATCTCAACAGGAGGAGCCATACAGAGCTTTTTTGCAAGAAACGGCCGTCTTAACCCGCTTTAATACAGAACTGTGTGATTACGTTCGGCAGGCAAACGATAGCGCTGAAATTCTCGAAGAGATGATCCGCCGCAATATTTTTATTATTCCGCTTGACCAGAATCGACAATGGTATCGGTATCATTCTCTGTTTGCCGATTATTTATCGACAGCGCTCCAGCAAGAAAATGCAAAGAAATTCAAAGAACTTAACCATCGTGCCTTTGAACGACTCTTGGCCCAGGAACAGCTTGAAGAAGCTATTAATCATGGGTTAGCTGCGGAAGTGTATGAAACGATTGCCCAACTGTTGAGCGAGCAGTCGTATGGGCAAGTGTGGCATACGAATCAGGCAAACCTTTTTTGCGAATGGTGTTACAGTCTGCCAGATGAAACATTAATTCAACTGCCTGAGCTTATGGCGGCATTAGGGTGGGCGCTGTTATTTTCAGGACGTCGGGTTGAACTGCAAAACTACCTTAAAAAGTACAAAGCGTATTTATTCGAGTCAGCAGGCGATCCTGATTTAAGACGACAAGCAATCGCGATTGAGGCCGAACTTTATTTGCATCAGGGGAATTCTGATAAGGTGCTCGAAAATCTCAACCAAATTGAGTTTGAACAACTTAAGCATCAATTTACAAAAGGGATGATGTATCAGGTGTACGGTTACGCCAGCCGAATTGATGGGTCACTTCTGAACGCGATTGATGCTTTGAAGCAGTCGCGGGTGATTACTGATTCAACGGAGCAGGTGCCTTTATTCCTTTATGCCTCTTCAGATTTGATTGATGCCTTAATTCTTCATGGGAATCTCAATGAGGCTGAACAGCTCATTGTTTCTCTTTTTGACCAATTTCCATCTACGCAGCATGATTTTTACCCAGCGTTGCATATGATTTCAGTTTATTACGGCCGTATTCATTTTCTACGCAACGAAATTGGAACGGCCGTTGATTTCGTTCAACGTGGCCTGACCCTGCATGCGAAAATTGTAAGCCCCAAAAAAGTGATGCGTTTTGGCGTTTTGGGCATGGCGTATCTTCAGCAAGCGCAAGGAAACTGGGACAAAGTGAACACGCTGATGAATGAGCTGGAGCAATTTGTTCGAGCCAGCGGGAATCACCGCCTGATTGCTCATTATGAAGCAAACTGGGCCCTGCTCAATATTTTGCAAGGAAATTTAGCCCAGGCTGAAAAATGGGCGTCTCGGTTTGAATTTGAACGACCAAGCAGTATTCCGCGCCTGCAACATCATGAGGCGAAAGTGGTTTACGGCCGTTATCTGCTGGCTACCCAAGCCCCAAAGGCTGTGTCTTGGTTAAATAATTGTTTAGAAGAAGCGCAAGTCAACGGCTGGGGACTTGCCGAGCTAGAAATTAATGTGCTTCTGGCCGGTGCTTATCACGTGGCTTCAAACCATGAGCCTGCTTTAGCTGCATTACAGCG
>JBCCFD010000273.1:0-10447 GCA_039029915.1 Chloroflexota bacterium | reverse complement strand
TTGTCGATGAAATCGAAATTGTTTCTGATGAAATTGACTCGATCGTTATTCATTCCTCAACAGGGGCGCCTTGGGGAGATTATGATTCGGGAGATATTTACGACTATACACCGACTCGTTTTAATGATGCGAATCGAATAAACGCCAACCAATGGCAACACCCCAACCAGTATGCAGGCCAACATGGCGTTGTTCCAAAAGGGGCCCAAACGTGGCTTGGTTGGTTTGTCAAAAATGGCAAAAGCTATGATGAGGCATTTGAAAATTTGATTCAAGAGATGCGCGTGCTTAATCATGACCAAGATTTTCAGATTCAAATTAGCAGTTTGGATGGGTATTATCCAAAGCTATTTTGTGGCCCATCGTTAACGGTCGATTGGTCTGATGATAAGCTAGCGTACTGCGAGGTGTGGCTATCACCCAACGCACCATCGTTTTGGCACGGTCCAACAGGATTGGCTTCCTTTGCTGATTTTACGGTCCGATTTTCACCGGATTTATCAACCGGACTACCAAATCAGGCCATTTTTGAAATCTATTTGCCTGTAATGAAGTGAAAATTCTAAAGCAAAATGCTTCATTTCAGCCTATAATTTATTGCTACGATGAAGAAGCAACAGTTTTCACTATGGCAGGTGATGTTGCCGGCAGGTTTAGGCACCATGCTATCGCTGTTTGGGGATGCGTCACTTTACACGATTTTACCCACTCATACTGAAGAAGCAGGGATTACGCTTTTGGCCGTTGGCACCATGCTGTCTGCTAATCGTTTTATTCGCTTAATTTCTAATGGGCCAGCGGGCTGGCTATCTGATCGCCTGCCTAGACGGTGGGTGTTTGTGCCTTCCTTATTTTTGGGGGCTATATCAACGGCCGTTTATGGCGTAACCACTGGATATTGGCCGTTGCTAATCGGTCGGCTGCTGTGGGGGATTTCATGGTCAGGTATTTGGGTGACGGGCAATGCCATCATTCTTGATATTGCTGATGAATCCAATCGGGGTCGCTACGTTGGTATTTACAATGTCTTCTTTTTTGCGGGCGCAGCAGGCGGGTCTGCGGCAGGGGGGGCTTTAACTGATTTGTTTGGCTATCATGTCGCGTTGAACATTGATGCCACAATTTCGTTGATCGGCGCGCTAATTGCCCTTTTATTCCTGCCTGAAACTCGCACTGCTTCACAGGCCGAGGAGATTGATGAGACGACGGCCGTATCTGCTCCTGCTGAAGCCCAAAATCAAAAGCCGGTTTCATGGCCTGAGCTTGGTTCAGCTATTGGACTAATGGGGGTGAATCGCATTGTGGTAGCCGGGATGTTAACGCCCACACTGGCTATCTTGATGCTGCAAACCTTCGGCGATTCCGTTACGATTTGGGGGCGAATGATTGGCGTGACCACATTGACAGGCATTGGTTTAAGCAGCAGTACGATTATTGGTACGCTGATTGTGCCTGCGGCGGGAACGCTGTCAGATCGATTGCGCCAGCGGTGGGGAACGGCCGTTGCGGGCATTGTGCCCGGTATTGCAGGATTTTCACTGCTGGCCGTGGCAACCCCGTGGGCGATATTGCTCGGTTTGCCGTTAACGGCCGTATCAAGCGGGAGCAACCAAGCGATGTCTACCACGTTGGTTGGGGATATGGCTGGAAAAACACAGCGCGGTCGCTTTATGGGCTTCCTCTTTACAATTGGTGATTTGGGTAGCGCCCTGGGTCCGCTTGTCGCCTTCTGGCTCATCGCCAATTTGCAAATTGAACTTGTTTACCTGTTGGCTTCCGTTTTGCTGGTCCTAATGTTTTTTGTGGCGTTTTGGTGGGCATATACCCAACGAAACCGTTCCCCCTATTTGCTAAACACGCCGAATTAAACGGCCGTAACCCGGTTTACAACGCAGCTGCCCATCCTGCCAAACTGTCTTTCCGCGTACCAACGTTTGGGTTACCTGTCCTTTAAATGGATAGCCCACAAAAGCACTGTGTTTACTATGGTAGCAGAGCATTTCCTCCGTAAGCGTCCACTCTTTGTCTAAATCAACAACAGTGATATCAGCATCCGTGCCGGGTTGCAAAGACCCTTTTTGAGGATACAGGCCAAAAATTCGGGCTGGATTGGTTGACATCATTTTGACGAGCAGGCTAAGCGATAAGCCGCGGTTATGCACTCCTTCAGTAATAATTCCTGGCAGCATCGTTTGCACGCCACTGATGCCACCCCAAATTTGCCAAACGTTATCAGCCGCGCCCGCTTTTTGGGAAACAAGGCAGGGGGAATGATCGGAAGCAATAATGTCTACCTGTCCAGCCAGCACAGTTTGCCACAGGGCTTCAACTAGCTCCCGCTGACGAATGACGGGAGCACACTTGGCGGTTGGGCCAATGCGTAAATAATCATCATGATCAAGTAATAGATATTGCGGACAAGTTTCATTCGTGACTCGCACCCCATTGTGCCTAGCCTGAATCGTTTTGCGAATGCCTTCCCCCTGAGAAACATGCACGATGTGTAAATTCCCGTTGGCCGCTTTGGCAAGATTGATCGCCCGATCGATAGCTTCTAGTTCTTGAAAGGGAGGGCGTGATTCGGGCCATGCGGCGAGGTCTTTACGGCCGTTTTTTTGTAGCTGCTCCTTCAAATAGCGAGTGATGTATTCATTTTCACAGTGGACGCCAACCGGTATGTCATGTTGTGCAGCAAACTGCAATCCGGCAAAAATAATATCATCATCTGCTCGGGCAAAATCACTAGCTGAATCACTCATAAACGCTTTTAAAGCCAGTACGCCGCCATCAATTAAATCAGGCAGGTCAGCTAGATTGTTATCAACCAAGCCGCCCCAAAGCCCAACATCAATCAAGGCTTTTTGCTCAACAACGGCTTGCTTCGCGCGTAATCGCTCTCCATTTATCGTTGGGGGTGAGGCATTTAAGGGCATTTCAATTACTGACGTGATGCCGCCTGCGGCAGCGGCCATGGTGCCCGTAAAAAAACCTTCATACTGGTCGGGTCTTGGTTCGCTAAAATGAACGTGTGGGTCAATAAGACCCGGCAACACTGTTTTCCCTTGAGCATCCAGCTCGGTTTTCGCATCTAGGTTATGATTGCCTGCCACAAGCTGATGAATCTTTTCACCCGCGATGACGATGCCACCATAGAAATCGCTGTTTTCAGTGATAATACGGCCGTTTCGAATATAAAGATCAGGAATCATATGAGTCACCTATATCATTTGAATTTAATTGGAACAATGAAATTATAGTCAGAAACGGTTAGTTTCTATAGAATCGGTGATTATTCGATGATTTTCTTGCCGTGGGGGCTACGGAAATATGGAGAAATGGAGCGCATGATCAACTCAATCAATTTAGATGAAATCATTAGTCGACAAGGCACGGATAGTGTGAAATGGGAATTTATTGTCAACGAAGATGGATTTACTTATGGAGACCACGCTGACCCGAAACATGGGGACGATCGTTTATTGCCAATGTGGGTGGCCGATATGGATTTTCGTGTGCCGCAAGCAGTTGAGGCGGCGATTATTGAACGGGCCAAACAGGGTGTTTATGGATACACATTTCCAACGGACACTTATTTTGAGGCAGTTATTGGCTGGTTTAAGCGGCGCCACAATTGGGAAATTGAACAGGAGTGGATAACGCTGACGCCGGGGGTGGTGCCCGCCATCAACTTTATGGTTCAAACTTTTACTAAACCGGGTGACAAGGTCATGGTTCAACGGCCTGTTTATTACCCGTTTAGCTCTGCGGTGGAGCAGAATGACCGTGAGCTGGTTGTAAATCCCTTGATTTACCGAAACGGCCGTTATCACATTGATTTTGACGATTTAGAAGCGAAAGCGAGCGATACGGCCGTTCAGATGCTCATCTTTTGCAATCCGCACAATCCAGTGAGCCGCATTTGGGATGTCGATGAACTGCAGCGACTGGGTGAAATTTGCCTCAAGCACAACGTCATCATCATCTCAGACGAAATCCACTGCGATCTACTCTTCTCTGGCCATCAATTTCGCTCGATGGCTACCATCAGTGAAGAGATCGCTCAAAACAGCATCATCTGTACAGCTCCCAGCAAAACCTTCAACTTAGCAGGGCTTTCTAATTCCAACATTATTATCCCAAATGCGGAGCTGCGCGAGGCGTTCAAAACGACGTTGAACTGCTGTGGACTGTGGGGCACCAATATGTTCGGGATGGTTGCTACCAAAGCAGCCTACAATGAAGGGGGCGCATGGCTTGATGAAGTTATGGCTTACGTTGAAGCCAACTACCACTTTATGAAAGATTATTTAGCTGAACATTTACCTCAGGTTCGCGTCATTGAGCCAGAGGGTACCTATTTGATTTGGGCTGACTTTAGTGCTTTTGAAATTGATCCTGATGTCCGTAAAAAGATGATGATGGAAGATGCGAAAGTGTATCTTGACGATGGGGTTATGTTTGGGCCAGAAGGGGATCAATTTGAACGCTTTAATTTGGCCTGCCCACGGTCAATTTTGGCAGAGGCACTATCTCGAATTGTGAGGGTCTTTAAACAAGAAGTGGTTCGTTATTAGTACTTTGTTACCAAAGTTTTTAAATACTTCTTCTCTAGAAAAATTTAAAATTTCTTATGTAACGAAGTATTAGCCAATGACCCTGTACGTAGAACATTTGATTAGCTCTGAAGGAGGCCGGAATGTCTGACCAAGCTAAAAAGGTACACAGCGAAGCTATCATCATCGATCCCTGCGTTCAATTTCTGATTAAGCATACCGAGCGAACGGCCGTTTCTGGATTAACGGCCGCTGGCTTAACGATTCCAATGCCCGGGGATGATTTAACAACCGCTTTGCCGCGCGTTCGTGACTTTCTCGACATCATTGCTCAAGAGCCTGCTTTTTGTTTAGCTGATACGCCTCAAGCGATACGGGATGCAAAAGCACAAGGGAAGATGGCCCATATTTTACTGGCGCAGGATTCCCTCATCGTGGGGCATAACCCCAAAAATCTCCTGCTGTGGAAGCAGCTGGGTCTGCGGGTGATGCAGTTAACGTATAACGAGCAAAATCTGGCTGGGACGGGCTGTTTGGAGCAGGTTGATGGCGGTTTGACCCGATACGGCCGTGTTCTGATTCGCGAGATGGAGACTGTCGGCATCACTCTTGACCTAACCCACGTAGGTGAACGCTCATTTATGGAAGCGGCCGCCACAGCAACCAAACCATTCATCGCCTCTCACTCGAATCCCAAAAGCGTGGTAGATAATCCTCGCAATATTTCCGATGACCAAATCAAAGCCGTTGCTGATAGCGGCGGTGTTGTTTGTGTGACAACGTGGGCGCCGTTGATTTGGGACGGTAGCCCATGCATGCCCACGCTTGATGATTATTTCCGCTGTTTAGAATATGTGATTGAGCTAGTAGGCGTTGATCATGCCGGTATTTCGACAGATTCAATGGGCACCACAGGTGCATACCCCAAACATGACCCCGACCCCGACGCCTTGCCATACGGCTCAGTTACCGATGAGTTTGATCGACTGGCCCAGCCGCCTGACAACAATAATCGGCAACCTTCTGATTTCAATGGCCTTGAAGATTATCCTTATTTAGTCTCTAAAATGGTGGCGCGAGGATATTCGGATGAGGATGTTAAAAAGCTGCTCGGTGGTAACTTGCTGCGCGTTTTTGAAGCCACTTGGAAGCCTGAATTTTACCAATAAGCTGTAATTTGGACGGTGATCAATCGCCGCCCAAATTACGAAAAGCGCTAGATATTGCTCAAATGAGTTAAAACAGTGTCACCTTCGAAAGCCTTTTCGATTTATTGAAGCACTGGCATATAAATTGCCATCCCTTTATTGTGCTGCGGGTCAAAATTCTCGGGATAATATTCAAAATCGGGCACTTTGGCGAGTTTGTAATCTGATTGAGGAAGCCATTTTTCAAAGATATAAGAATAGGTCTCCCCGATGTTGTCTATCGTGCAGGGGAAGATAGCATAGGTTTGCTCCGTTAATTCCCACCGATCCATACCTTCAGGCACTTCTGTGCTTGTTGTTTCGTATCCTGCTAAGTAATGAAAACGGCCGTTTTCGTCCATTTCACCACACACCCCGTATGCCAAAGCGGCTTTGTCTTGAATTTCATTTGAGCGAGGTAAGAAGGTGCCCCATAGTTTTGGAATTCCGCCGTCCTTGTTGTCGCCAAAATAACGCATGCCAATCACGGCAAATGCTGGTTTTGTTACAATATCTGGTGTCATTTCAATCGTTTCCTTTTGGTGGCTAATCATGCTTAAAAAGAGATCGTTTCCTTGTTCAATTTGCTTTAAATGGTCCGCAATGCGGGCTAAACGAGCCTGCTCTTCTTCAACATGCTTCTCAAGTTCCGCCATCTTCAAGCGAAACATACCGTGAAGCTCATCAAGAGGCAGCGGTTTAGATAAAAGCGTTTGAATTTGATCTAAAGTAAAACCAAACTCCTTTAGCGCCAATATCTGATTCAGTCGAGAAATCTGTTCGCCTGTGTAGTACCGATACCCTGTAAACCGATCGATCAAGGCGGGTTTGAGTAGCCCTTTTTTATCGTAGTGCCGTACGGTTTTTGTTGAAACCTGGGCAAGCTTTGCAAAATCCCCAATTTTAAGCATGAGAGTCCTAAGTATGGGCCATCAAGTCATTTAATAGCCCAGTTTTATAGATCAGGAGTTACGCACCCTGAGCCTGACGAAGGGTTAAGAAAGTCACTTCGACAGGCTCCGTGACCGCTATTTGCGTAAGTCCTATGGATAAGTGCCACCTCTAGCTAGAAGTAATCAAATCTTACACTTTGTCCCAAGGGCAAAGTCAAGCTATATGATGAATGATCATCAATCCTTTTCAAAAATTGTGGGGCAATGATCTATTTGATGTAAAATCGAATAACCGATTATCAGGAATGGAGGAAATAAAGATGGAAAAAAGGCGCACAATTGCTCACATGCAAACGGATCGCATGTCGAGTAAACAAAGTACTAATAGTTACTATGCCAAAAAAGATGATGCATGGATTCCCATCACAAATGGGGAGGCCTTGAAGGCCTCGACGGAAATGGGGATGGGGCTGTGGTCACTTGGAGTTCGACACAAGGATCGTATTGCGGTGATGTCAAACTCACGGGCAGAATGGGACCTGATGGACAATGGGTCGTTAAACATTGGGGCGACAGTTGTTTCGATTTATCCGACGAGTACGCAAGATGCCACGATGTATATTTTGGAGCATAGCGGTGCAAAAACGGCCGTTTTAGAGAGCGTTGAACATTGGAACCTGATTTCTGCTCGGCTTAGTGAACTTCCCAATTTAGAACACATCGTCATGATTGACGCCGCAGGCATGCCTTCTGGAGATTGGATTGATCTCAATAAGCTGCGTGAATTAGGGCGCGATTATTTGCAAGAGAATCCCAGCACACCAGATGAAGCGCGCGACCAAGTCCAGCCAGGTGATTTGGCATCTTTAATGTACACGAGCGGCACTACAGGCAACCCAAAAGGGGTCGCGTTGACCCATGAAATGTTGTTCAATGTAGTGGAAACGCTTGATAGCATGGTGGAATTGAATGAAGGAGATACGGCCGTTATCTACCTGCCCATGTCCCATATTCTCCAGCGGGTCAATGTTTACCTGGGTCGATTTTCCGGTCTTGTTGGTTACTTTGCCCCCTCCATCTTGGACTTTGTTGAAACATGCCAAGCCGCTAATCCAATGACCCTATCCGGTGTGCCGCGTGTCTTTGAAAAGATCCATGCTCGTGTTATGGCTGGCGTTGAACAAGCACCCCCAACGCGTCAAAAAATATTCAATCGAGCGCTTGATGTGGGTCGCAAACGTGTTCGTCTAGAACAGGCCAACCAATCTGTACCGTTTGGAATTAAATTGCAATCCCGGCTCTTTGAACGATTGGTTTATAGCAAGCTACGTGCGGGCATCTTTGGAGAAAACATTGAATTTTTAACCACAGGTGCGGCACCTATCAGCACAGAACTGCTTGAATTCTATTTTGCCATCGGTTTGCCGCTTTATGAAGGATATGGTCTTACAGAAACCTGTTCACCCATTACGCTTAACGTGCCCGAAGCGCATAAAATCGGCACTGTCGGTAAGGCATTGGCCGGTTCTGAAGTGAAGATTGCAGAAGATGGTGAGGTTTTACTTAAGGGCCCCAGCGTGTTTGAAACCTATTATAACAATCCAGAAGCAACCTCCGATTCTTTTAATGAAGATGGCTGGTTCATGACGGGTGATATTGGGGAACTGGATTCAGATGGCTTCTTGAAAATAACCGATCGCAAGAAATTCCTGATCATTACTGCCGCCGGTAAAAATATTGCCCCAGCCCCAATTGAACAAAAACTGCTCCAACACCCCCTGATTGGGCAGGTCGTGGTGCACGGGGATAAGCGTAAATTCCTATCGGCATTACTCACCCTTGATCCTGAAGCACTAACCGTTTGGGCCGAACAAAATGGCAAATCAGGTAAAAGTCCCGCTGAACTGGCAGCTGATCCAGATATTCAAGTATCTGTGAATGAGTTTGTAGAAAGCGTAAACAGTCAGGTAGCGCGATATGAGACAATCAAAAAGTTTGTGATTCTGCCAGAAGAGTTCAGTATAGAAAATGGATATATGACGCCGTCTATGAAGCTCAAGCGTAAAGCAATTGAAAATGGGTATGCTGCCACGATCGACAAAATGTATGCCGGTTAACTTACGGTCAAGCTGGCTGCGTGGGAATAACAAACCAAGCTATCATACTGAATAGCACACTTAGGACAATAACTTGAGTATAGCCTACAGTTACTAGCCGTCCGAAAAGTGTGGCTTCGTTAAAGATAAGCAGCGCAATCAAAACATATAAAATGATAGCGGCCGCCCCAAAAATAAGGAGGGGGAGGCTCATTGGGTAACGCATTAATAACAGTGCCCCACCCATGATGCCTGCCCCGCCTGCAATTGGAATGATTGCTTTAAACCACACTGGAGCCAAGATGGTGTAGTCAATTAATTCTTGGGGCATCCCATTTATTAAAGGCGTCAATGCCTTTGCACCTGTAATAATCGCTGCAAGCTGCACGATGAAGAACAGGTAAAAGGCAATGCTAGATAGCCCAAATAAAATTGATAGGGTTAATTTTAAAATATTCATTTTTCCTCCACTCTAAGTGAGTTATTTAATTGTTTTGCAGAACATCTTTGAAAAAGAATTGCTATGCTGATTAGGCAAACTCAGGATAGAAGATCTGAAAATCATCCGTTCTCAAATAAATGCCTACTGGCTAAGTTGGCGAAGGGCGTATTGACTCAACTGGAACCTGAAGTTCGACGGTGGCTGAGAAGCAATCTTCAAAACTTGTTAGATCATAACTGATTTCACGACATGGTCCGTTGACCCGATACCCATTCGCTTCGATCCACTTGATAATTTTTCCTAACACAATGAAAGAACGATCTTCACCAATAGCTTGAACGCATGTTGCCATTTTACCGACAGGCGGTAACGGCTGGGTACGGAGCTCAATTCCCGACTCTATTCGAATAGATGATTGAAGTGGCCTTTTTAGTAAATAACCAAAGTATGGAAACCCTTCTTGCACCAGCGGCTCGTGAATTTTAAACAGAGATAAGAACTGGCCTAAATCCGCTTTTTTGACGTAAGCGGGCACTTGGCAAATGATCTGGTCAATTTTAGTGTAGGTCTTTTGATCGGCCGTGTATGGGATGCAAGCTGCTAAATAATGCAATTTGGGGGTTGATTTAATTACAACATCAAATGGCTCTTCCGTGTCTCGATTATGACGAAGTCGTGCCTCTACCCGCCGTAGTCGCGCCATTTCATCGACAATCGTTTTTTCTACCTCTGCCTTTTTTAACATGAGCATCCCCTTGATTTCCTCGTCAGAAACATTGTCAGCCTTCATTTTCTGAATTTGATGCAAACTAAGTCCTAAATCCTTAAGGGCTAAAATGCGATTCAATTGGGGAAGCTGTTTTGCGCTATAAAAACGATAGCCAGTCGATGGCTCAATTTTTATTGGTGGCAACAAGCCGATCTCATCATAATGATCTAGAAGTCGTTTGGAAACGAGGGCAATTTTGGCAAACTCACCAATTGTGAACATAGGTTTTTAATTCCACTTCATGTCAATTTTTCAGAGTATAAACTGGCACGTAACGTTCTGGTCAAGGGGAAGTTGCAAATTTGATTTTGCTATGTCAGGCTAGACCTTTTTTCTGATAGTGGGTTAGCGTCTCCAAAAAGTGATTAATATCATCTTGGTGATTAAACAACGCAACCCCAATCCGAATTTGGGAGTCATTTTCGCGGAAGTTAACATAGATATTTTGGCTTTCAAGAAAATCAATAATGCGGTTTGGGTGGAAGCCATGTTTGAAAGCAATAATGG
>JBCCFD010000272.1:0-10474 GCA_039029915.1 Chloroflexota bacterium | reverse complement strand
TACTTGGGCATGCGTCACTGGGCGCCGTGGATTGAGGATACGATTCGAGACATGCTTGACGATGGCATAGAACAAGCGGTTAGCATGGTGCTTGCGCCTCACTACAGCAAGCTATCCATTCAAAAGTATCAAAAGAAAATTCAGGCTGGCCTAGAGATGTACCGTGGCAACATTCAGTTTGAGCATATCAACAGCTATCATGACGTCCCAGGACTTATCGAACCGCTAGCTGAACGCGTCCAGCAAGGCCTTAACGCATGGCCTGAAAACGAACGTGACGACGTTCACGTTATCTTCAGCGCCCACAGCTTGCCCGTCCGCATCATTAAAATGGGCGATCCGTACGACGATCAGCTGCAAGAAACGGCTCGGCTCGTGGCCGAAAAAGCGGGGCTTCGGGACGACCAATGGTCATGGAGCTATCAGTCTGCTGGACGAAGCCCTGAACCGTGGTTAGGGCCGCAGCTTGAAGAATACGTGCCCGAGCTTGCTCAAAAAGGTATCAAAAACATGGTGAGCATTGCCGTCGGCTTTGTTTGTGACCATGTCGAAATCCTATTTGATATCGATATTGAAGCGCAAGCGGCCGCTAAAGAAAACGGGGTTCGTCTTGTCCGACCACCGGCCCTCAATACAGACCCGGTCTTTATGAAGCAGTTGGCAACGCTCATTGAAGATAAAGCTAAATGCGCTGGATGGGATTAGTGCTTTTTTACCAAAATTTTTAAATACTTCTACTCTGAAAAATTTAAAATTTCTTATGTAACAAAGTCTTAGGTAGAGAACAAAAGTTTAAACTTATGGAAGTAAAGCAGTTAAAACAAAAAGATGTCATTGTTATTGGTGGCGGTATTTCTGGCCTAACGGCCGTTTACCAGCTCTACAAGCAGGCGCCCCATCTCAAGCTGGTGCTGATAGAAGCAGAACCTCGTCTTGGTGGCAAGATCTATACAGAGCAAAGAGATGGGTTTGTGATTGAACATGGGCCCGATAGCGTCCTAGCCCGTAAACCGCGCGGCGTGGGGCTGTGCGAAGACCTCGGCATCGCTAGCGACCTGATTGGGCGCAATCCCAACCATCAAAAAACCTTTGTCTTACGACACGGCCGTTTACATCGCTTGCCAGAAGGGTTAACGGGGATGATCCCAACCAATCTGGAGGCGCTAGCAAACAGCACGCTGCTGTCAGAAAACGGCCGTTTGCAAATCGCTCAAGAGCCAAATCTCCCCCCTGCCTCAAACGACGTGGGTGATGAATCTTTGGCTAGCTTTGTGTCGCGACGGTTTGGGCAAGAAGCGTTTGAGAACCTCATTGAACCACTAATGGGAGGTATTTATGCTGGACAAGCCACCCAATTAAGTTTAGCAGCCACCTTCCCTCAACTGCGGCAGCTTGAAATAAAACACGGCAGTCTCATCAACGGATTGACAAACCGCCCGCCAGCAACAGACCAACTTTACCCACCCTTTGTCTCCCTTTCAGGCGGGATGGGACAGTTGGTTGAGGCACTCGTTGCCGAATTAGATGAGGTAGACATGCTGCTAGGCTGCAAAGTAACGGCCGTTGAAAAAACAGATGACGGCTATCGGCTTGACATTGAAAATAATAATCGATCATCTAATCCCAAATTATCCATTACCCAGTACCAAACCCAAGCCATCATTTTGGCCACCCCGGCCTTTATTTCAGGCAAACTTATCGAGAAAACCGACCCCACATTAGCAAATGCACTGTTAGGCATTCCGTATTCATCTACCGCGCTGGTGAATCTCATTTATGATGAGTCAGATTTGCCGAACCAGTTAGATGGGTACGGCTACGTTATCCCAAACGCAGAACAAAAAGAGGCGCTCGCCTGTACGTGGAGTTCGCTAAAGTGGAACGGCCGTGCGCCTAATGGCAAGCTGCTCCTGCGCGTCTACATTGGCCGCTTTGGCACAGATGTGACGCAATACTGTGATGAAAAATTGCTGGCCATCGCTTACCAAGAGCTAAGCGATACGCTCAACATTACTCAAAAGCCGCTTGAACAGACCGTTAAGCGATGGCCCAAAGGCATGCCACAATTCAACATGGGGCACCTTGACCGAGTCCAAACAATTCGTTCACAAATGGCGCTTCACCCTAACATGGCCCTAGCCGGCAACTATTTTGACGGCGTTGGCATTCCTGATGCTATCTTTGCTGGTGAACAGGCGGCTGAAAAGATACAGCAAGCCATCAGTTTGGAGAGGGAATTAGCCTTTGGCTAAAACAAGTTAACATAACTCCAGCTTGCCTCATCCGATATCGGCTATAGACAAGCCATTATCTTGTTTACATCAATAAAACTGTGGTTTTGGTTGAATCAATTGAGATCACAAACAGCGATCACGATGATGATCTTATCCAATCGTTAATCGCAAATCGTCAATCAATATGAATATTCAAACCTCAGTTAGACTGTTTCAAAAAGCCCAAACCCTTCTCCCCGGTGGGGTCGATTCCCCTGCCCGGGCCTTTCGCGCCGTTGGTGGCCAGCCGCTATTTATTGATCGGGGTGAAGGCGCTTACATGATCGATGTTGACGGGAATCGCTTTATTGACTACGTTCTCTCTTTTGGCCCTCTGATTCGCGGGCACGCTCATCCTGAAGTAGTGACGAAGCTGAAAGAAGTAGCTGCCAAAAGCACAAGCTTTGGTGCCCCCAGCCCGCTTGAAATTGAGCTGGCTGAGCTTGTCATGTCGTTCATGCCTCAAATCGAAATGATTCGCTTTGTTAATTCTGGCACGGAAGCCACAATGAGTGCATTACGCTTGGCTCGCGCTTACACGGGGCGTTCAAAAATTGTGAAGTTCAAAGGAAACTATCACGGTCACGCCGATATGCTGCTGGTTCAGGCTGGTTCAGGAGTTGCCACGCTGGGCTTACCAGATTCGCCGGGTGTCCCCGCGGCTACCGTCGCGGATACGCTAGTGGCACCGTACAATGATTTAACGGCCGTTCAGATGCTCTTTGAACAGTTCCCAGGTGAAATCGCCGCTATCATCATTGAACCTGTAGCGGGGAATATGGGGGTTGTGCCCCCACAAGACGGCTTTTTGGCAGGACTACGCCAGCTGACCGAAAACGATGGCGCCTTGCTCGTCTTTGATGAAGTCATGACCGGTTTCCGCGTTCATCCCGGCGGTGCCCAAACGCTGTACGGCATTACGCCCGATATTACTGCCCTAGGTAAGGTGATTGGGGGCGGTTTGCCCGTTGGGGCGTACGGCGGCAAAAAAGAGATCATGGAAATGGTGGCCCCCGTTGGCCCCATGTACCAAGCGGGCACTTTATCCGGTAATCCACTAGCGATGGCGGGTGGGATTGCGACGCTGTCTGCTTTAAAAGATGATGGCGTATGGGCGGGGCTGGAGAATACGGCCGTCACGCTCACTTCTGGCATCGCCTCAGCCGCTCAATCAGCTGGCGTGCCCATTCAACAAACCCGCGTGGGCACCATGTTCTGCACCTACCTCACCGATCAGCCGATCACCAACTACGATGACGTCGCCACTTGCGATTTAGACAAGTTTGCTACGTTTTTCCAAACCCTGTTGCAGAACGGCGTCTATTTACCCCCGTCCCAATTTGAAGCGTGCTTCCTCTCGACCGCCCACGGCGAAGCAGAAATTAACAAAACGATCGACGCCTTTACCAAAGCATTCCAATCCATTTAACCTTGTAGAGACGCCCCAGTGGGGCGTCTAAAATCCACCAACACCCGCTATTATTGATTACCCAACACATTTGCCAATATGAGACGCGCCAGCAGCGGCGTCTCACTAAATCTTTTGGGGTATAGAATAGCGCAAAGGACTATTTTCTTAGAGCATCCCAACAGCTTCATCGCATAAACTAGACACTCATTCTTTTTGGGAGTCTAACCATGCCACATACCTTTCAACACCGCTTCAAAAGCTGGCACAACATTACAGCGTCTATATTCCTCTTACCGATCCTATTTTTTTTAATTCAGCTACAACCGATACAGTTTTTTAATGTCGGGACTACGAGGATTGGTGCGCTTTCGTCAGATTTTCACACTCATTTGGACACCGATGGTCATTTAACTATTTCTGTTAAGACATTTGAGCCTATCGCAATTGGTGCCACAAACAGCCAAATAACGATCAATGATCAGCTCATTGACATTACCAGCGGTACGGAAGATATTTCTATTCATTCCAAATCGTCTATCAATATTGGTTCACTCACGCTTAAAGAAGGTATGTCCTTCACGGCCCAATCCCGAGGGGATTTAACGGTGAATGATTCGATTTCGGCGCCTGTGGGCAATATTCGACTCGAGGCAATGGGAGACATTTCGATTTTTGGGTCCATAGATGTCAACGGCCATAACCAAGGTGGCACCCTTATCATCGGCAACAATCCTAAAGCTGAGCCAGCGTCTCAATATCTCGCCCAAAACGTCATTATCGATCAAAACGTCCATCTTTCAGCCGATGCAATTGTTCAAGGTAATGGCGGTAACATCATTATTTGGGCTGAAAAGGATACCCAGATGTATGGCTCTGTTAGCGCACGCGGTGGTGTTGACGGAGGTAATGGAGGCTTTGTTGAAGTGTCAGGGAAAGAAACGTGGCGTTTCCCTAATTGGGCAGAGCGCATTGACATTACGTCGCCCAATGGTGCGGCGGGTCACTTTCTACTCGATCCCAATGACATCTCTATCGTTAATGGCTCAGGGAGCGCAATTGGGAGTAGCCCTACCAATGCCAACACGCTCAATGATGCAGATATTCAAACCTTTCTCCAAAACACAGGGAGCCTCACTATTGAAACAACGGGCACAGGCGGTAATGGGGACATCACCATTGACGGGGATGTCAGTATCATCTGGACGTCTGGCTCAAATTTAACCATTAACGCCGATCGATCCATTTCGATGAGTAACGGATTGGTTATTCGAACCACGGCGGGCAATCTAACTTTTAATGCCAACACAAGCGGAACAGCAACCGGTAACTTTACAGGTATCTCCCAACGAGGGAAAATCGAAACGATTGGCAGTGGAGATATTTCATTTACTGCCATTGGTGGAGATGACGCGGCCAGTGGTCAAAACTCGGGTATGCAAATCTGGGGAACAGTGGAGTCGTCGGGAAGCGGTGCTTCGGCTGGGACGATTACACTTCATGGAACGGCCGTTGCTGGTACCAATATTAACTACCCCGTTAGCATACGCAACAAGGTCACCAGTGTGGATGGTGATATTCAAATTACAGGGATAAATAGCTTCAGTACAACAGGTTTTTTAAACCACGGCATCCATATTCAAAGCTCACAAGTTACATCAACTGGTACATCAGGTACAGCCGCTTCAATTACTCTGAATGGGGCAGGTGGTGGCAGTAGTAACAACAACAACGGTGTTCGTGTTGAAGGCGCTACTGCTGAAGTTTCAGCCGTTGCTGGCGATATTAACATTACGGGGCAGGGTGGCTCTGGAAGCCTTTCTATTGGTCTGATTGTTATGCAAGGGGGGCAAATTCAATCAACTGGCACGGGTGCCTCTGCGGGAACAATCACAATCAATGCCACTGGAGGTACCAGCCAAGGGGTACGTATTGATGATGCAGATTCAAGCATCAATAGCGTCGATGGTGATATGAACATTAATGGTACAGGCGGCGGGAGTTCACAGGGTATTCGTTTTTTAAATTCTTCTGACGGCATTGTGTCAACTGGCTCCAGCAACATTACCCTAACCGGCACAAGTACAAATAATGCAATTCAAATGAATACAGGGGCGATTGGTGGACCATCCCACAATGGGAATATCACCTTAATAGGGGATCTGTTCAGGCTTGATGGGGGAACGATTCAATCGAGCGGCTCCCTTCTCATCGAACCTCTTACGGCTGGCACCACCATTGGGCTTGGCGGCGGGAGCGGCACGCTTAACCTAACGGATACAGAACTTAGCTACCTCATTGATGGATTTAGCAGTATCACTATTGGCAAAAGTGATGCAGGCAATATGACAATAAATACGGCCGTATTCACTGATCCGCTCACCTTACTCACCGCCAATAACATTAGTAACAGCAGCAGCGGCGGAACAGACCTTACTGCACCGTCTATCACTTTTAACGGCACCGTAGCGCCTAACGGCACCTTTGGTGTGAGTGGGAACAGCTCTTTTGCTAATAACAGCGAGTTACAGCTTGATTTATCGGGCACTCCCAGCGGCGGTACCCACGATCAGCTAACTGTTGCGGGAACTGTTACGATTGGCAGTAATGTGGGACTGACCCTTTCAACAGGGAGTTATTCGGATGCAAGCGGCACGATTACGGCCGTTTCTAACGACGATTCTGATACCATCTCAGGCACCTTCAGCGGACTGTCAGAAGGTAGCGACACAAACCCCGGCACCAATCCAAACTTTATCATTAGCTACTTTGACGGTAGCGGTAATGACATCACCCTAAGCGATACTAACACGGCCGATTTATCCATCACGGTTAGTGACTCACCAGACCCCGTCGACCCAACCCAAAACCTGACTTACTCATTTAACGTCACAAACGGCAGCAGCAATCCGGCTTATAATGTCGTCAGCAACGTCACTTTACCAACTGGCGTCACATTCGTGAGCAGCTCAGGCTGTGCCGAATCTCCGACAGGCGGAACCACCTGTTCCTTAGGAACGATTTCTAGTAGTAGCTCAAGTTCTTTCCAAATCGTCGTCTCGGTTGGAGCAGCCACCAGTGGCGACATGACACTGTCTGCTTCCGTCTCATCTAGCACAACAGATCCTTCCTCAGGTAACAACAGTGATAGCGAAACGACCACAGTGGGAACACCCCCTGTATTAGCCGCAGTGACGCCTCTCTCACCGGCTGATAACGGGGCGAATGTGGCCCTCGATGCAAACCTGATTGCGACATTTGATGAAACGATTCAAGCAGGCAGTGGTAACATTACAATCCATCTCAGCTCCGACGACTCGGTCGTACATACCTTAGCGGTAACGGGGTCAAACGTTTCGATTAGTGGGTCCCAATTAACCATCAACCCGCCTGCAGATTTAGATTATCTGACCGAATATTATATTAACATCCCAGCGACGGCGGTTGAAGATATTTATGGCATTCCTTTTGCAGGCATTTTAAACACAACCTCCTGGAACTTCACAACGATTCCTGACACGACCCCACCTACCCTTTCTATGCTCAGCCCAGCGGATGGGGCTGTGGATATTGCTCTGGCATCTAATCTTGTCATTACCTTAAGTGAATCTGTTCAAAAAGGCACTGGAAACATTACGATCCATCTTGGTTCAGATGATTCAGTGGTGCAAACGATTGATGTAACGGGAACGGCCGTTTCTATTAGCGGCAATGAAGTCACCATCAACCCACCGACTGTTTTAAGCAGCGGCACAGATTATTATGTCAATATATCTTCTGGCGCCATTGAAGATTTAGCGGCAAACGATTATGCAGGATTTTCTGATACAACAACATGGAACTTCACTACGGCTGATGTAATCCCTCCCTCCATTGCAACATTAGCACCAGCTGACGATGAAACGGCCGTTGTCATCAACAGCAACCTCACGATGACATTTACCGAAAATATTCAAGCCAATAGTGGCAACATCACCATCCATCTCGCTTCTGATGATTCAGTCATTCACTCGCTCCCAGTTACGGGTGGAAATGTCTCAATAAGCGGGGCACAGCTCACTATTAATCCACCAGCTGATTTTACTAGCGAAACAGAATATTATGTCAATATTCCTGCTGGTACAGTTCAAGATTTATCGAGCAACAACTTTGCTGGGATTTCAGATAGCACAACTTGGAACTTCACCTCGGCTGATGTAATTGCACCGTCCATTACTTCGTTAATGCCTGTGGATAATGAAATCGATGTGCTGATTGACAGCAATCTCACCATCACGTTTAGTGAAAACATTCAGGTCAACAGCGGCAATATCACCATTCACCTTGTCTCAAACGATTCGGTCATCCACACACTTCCTGTCACTGGCAGCAACGTCTCAGTGAGCGGCAGCCAACTAACCATTAATCCACCGGCTGATTTTGCCAGCGAAACAGAATATTATGTCAACATTCCTGCTAGTACAGTTCAAGATTTATCAAGCAATAACTTTGCTGGGATTTCAGATAGCACAACTTGGAACTTCACCTCGGCTGATGTAATTGCACCGTCTATTACTTCGTTAATACCTGTGAATAATGAAATTGATGTGCTCATTGATAGCAATCTCTCCATCACCTTCACTGAAAATATTCAAGCCAACAGCGGGAACATCACCATTCATCTAGCATCGGATGATACCGTGGTTCATACCTTGCCTGTAAATGGTGGAAACGTTTCAGTGAGCGGCGCCCAGCTCATTATCGACCCGCCAGTCGATTTTGCCAGCGAAACAGAATATTATGTCAATATACCCGCGGGAGCTGTTCAAGATTTATCAAGCAACAACTTTGCGGGTATTTTAGACGCCACAACTTGGAGCTTTACTGCTGAAGATGTGATCGCACCGACAGTTTCTACGCTCACGCCGGTTGACAACGACATCGATGTCCCAGTTGATAGCAATCTAACCGTTACGTTTGATGAAAACATCCAAGCCAATAGCGGCAATATCTCTATCCACCTGGCTTCTGATGATTCAGTCATTCACTCACTCCCAGTTACGGGTGGAAATGTCTCAGTAAGCGGGACGCAACTCATCATCAATCCACCAACTGATTTTGCCAGCGAAACGGGATATTATGTCAACATGCTGATGGGAACTGTTCAAGACTTATCGGGGAACAACTTTGCCGGGATTTTAAGTAGCACAATTTGGAATTTCACCTCGGCTGATGTGATTGCACCATCTATTTCTTCGATATCACCTGTTGATAATAAGATTGACATTCTCATTGACAGCAATCTCATTGTGACCTTTACTGAGAGCATTCAGGCAAATAGTGGCAACATCACCATTCACCTGGCTTCAGATGATTCAGTGGTTCACACATTGCCGATAACGGGAACGGCCGTTTCGATCAGCGGCGCGCAGCTTACTATCAATCCACCTTCTGACTTTGCCAGCGAAACAACTTATTATGTCAACATTGATGGCGCGGCAATTCAAGACTTATCTGGCAACAACTTCGCCGGGATTGGCAACACGTCAACATGGAACTTCACCTCTGCTGACGTAATTGCGCCAATGATCTTGACCCATACTCCGCTTGATGACGCCACGACTGTCCCCATTAACAGCCGCCTAGTTATACTTTTTGCAGAGGATATCCAAGCTGGGGCAGGTGATCTTACCATTCATGATGCATCGAATGACGCTGTACAGTTTACGGTACCCATTACGGGAACGGCCGTTGCTGTCGATGGCAACACTTTAACCATTACCCTGGCCTCTGACTTTGCCAGCCTCACCAGCTATTATGTCAACTACCCAAGTGGCTGGATTGAAGACTTATCAAACAATGGTGTTGCAGGCATAAGCGACACCACAAGTTGGAATTTCACAACAGAAGACGTTCTCTCTCCGGTCGTCACAACCTTAAATCCAGCGGACGATGCTATCAATGTGCCAATAAGTAGCACACTAACGATTGAGTTCGATGAAGCTATCCAAGCCGCAAGCGGAAATATCACCATTCACTTAGCTGCAGACAACTCAATTGTCCACACGCTGGCTGTCACGGATACGGCCGTTACGATTAGCGGGAATCAGCTCACCATTGATCCACCTGCGGATTATGCTAGCGAAACAGAATATTATGTCAAAATTGAAGCTGGTTCTATAGAAGATTTATCCGGCAATGCTTTTGCGGGAATAACGGATACTGTCAGTTGGCGCTTTACATCAATTGATGTTGAATTACCCTACCCAACAGATTTTTCTACTGGAGATGATTCAGCCGGAACATCAGCCGATGGATCACTTTCCATCGAATTCAGCGAACCGATACAAGCAGGTACTGGGTTTATTACGATTCACAATGCTGATGATGATTCAATTGTTGAGTCATTTGATATTACGGCCGTTTCAATTAACGGAAACACCCTCACATTTACCCCAACTGAATCTCTAGATTACGCGACCACGTACTACATCACGATTCCCGACACGGCCATTGAAGATTTAACAGGCAACAGCTTCCCTGGCTTCACTGACTCTATAAGCTGGAACTTTAAGACAGTGAACGTCGAGCTTTATTTGCCCGTTGTGAGACTCCCATCAATCGGACCCGATCTTATTGTGTCATCCCTTGATGTTCAAGCAAATCAAGTGATCGTTGAAATTCAGAATATTGGGGACGAACCCGTTGTTGACGATTTCTGGGTTGATGTTTACATCAATCCCGCCACACCTCCAACAAGCGTCAACGACACCCTCGAAACCTTAAATGCCTATGGATTTGTTTGGGGGATAAC
>JBCCFD010000271.1:0-10477 GCA_039029915.1 Chloroflexota bacterium | reverse complement strand
TGTCTCGAAGGGATATAGGTTAAAGTCGCTAAAGAATTGACAACGGCCGTTTACAACCCAGACTAGTTCGTAAAAATCGTGACGATGCATTCGATCAGGCGGTGATGTGGTCATCTTTCCTGATGCTGCCACAAAAATATCGGTACCTCTCGCAAAAGCGGTGGGAAAAGGTTGAAGCAGTTCATCCATCAGAGTTACACTTTTGTCTGCCACAATATTTCCGCTCGTAGCAATATTCCACTAGATGCACATTGTGGACAAAACCAAACAACCCAATCGCTCATCGCGACGCTCCAAGATAATAACCTTCGCATCAAATTACTCTTTCTGGAAAGCAAGTGTATAGGAGGTTGAGTCAAAATCCCACTCTCCAATTTGCAAAATATAGATGCCCGTTGTAGGTATGAAAAATGATTCAATCCGTTCACTCTCTCCAACTCCTTCATCTGATTCAGCTATATCCCCATCCTCAGACCAAAGCGTTATAAACAAATCGGCATTTGTTTCAGTCGGATTAACAGTTATTGACACAACATCATCTTGCTCAAAATAAAAGACCCAATACTCATCAATATCTTCCTCAATATCACCAGACACGTTGTCGGTTTGAGGATGTAGCTGCCAATCATAGAGCGGCAAGCTATTTTGCGTAAAGTAGTGAATCATAAATTGTCCGGCATCAAGATCCGTCCCATTGAGATAAAAAGAGTAAGTGCCGGTTGCTGTTGCCTCGAAGAAAAGTGTCTCAAGCTGACCATCTCCAACTAGCTCAATACCCTCTAGGTTGCCGTTTGGGTATTTGACAGTAAGTACGCCGTTGACATCGGGCTGAGTCGCGAAAGTCCCTGTCACCATTTCACCAGCATCAAGATTCAGCTGCCATTGCTGAACGCTCCCCGATAGCTCTCCAAAACCAAATTCATCCACAAGTAAAAACCCATTATTCACTAATGTTGGCACCGTACCATCGACATCAAGCACATTCGTATCTTTTTGAGTAATAGGCAAATAGGCTTCGTGATCAGCCGCAGCTAGACAGGGAGCCGTTAACAGAACTGATTTCTCAACATTCGCCGTTACAACGCGAGCGACGCTTAGCGTTTGGGGGATTGGGCTGATGGTCCATTGCCCATCTAAGGTGGCGTTAGGGGTGGATACGGCCGTTAACAGCGCATCATTCAAGTAAAAAGCCGTTGGTTCACTCGGCCAATCTGCCCCAACAAACGTCAGCTGAATCGCATCAGCTTGACAAGCAACGCTCACATTCAAAGATGGCTGTTCACCAGCGAAAAGAGGTGACTGATTCCAATATCCCACCCCAACAATACCCAAAAGTGCACATAACCAAATTAAGCGATACATCTTCATACTGATTACTCCGTTTCATAAATTTTTTCACATCTTGTATTTGGCAAACGGAAAGAGATCTGCTTATTTGATTTCTAAATTTATTTTTCCGTTCGTACAGGAAGACGCTAAAAGCATCTAAAATGTTTCCATACTTAACTGAACGATTTTTTCTCGCTTTTTAGACACATGGCAAAAGTGCTTTGAAAAACCTACTACATCATGTATGATTTCGTCAGGTGCTTAAGGGGTGCCTATACCCACAAAAGAGGAACTCACCCTTTGAACTGCTAATATCGTTGAGTCACTAGACTTCTTTTTATCTAAAGTGGGTATTAGATAGCCAATAAAAGGAGTTTTCATGGCAAAACGTCCCCATTCCGATTTAGATGAATATAAGATTCAAGCATCGATTTTGCTCAAGCAATTTCGCTCAACCGTGCTTTCCGAATCAAAACAAGCCACCGGTCGGTTAAAAAGCTTGCCCCAATTTTCTGATTTGCCTGCTGAAGAAATTTTAGGGTTAGGTCGGCAAATCAAACTCAAGCATGCCCTTCAAACCATTGCCATTGAACACGGTCATGAAACATGGGTTGCTTTCAAAACGGCCCTTGAATTCAAAGCCAAACGCCACATCCAGAAAAAATCAAAACCATTTGCCCACCTTTACCCCAAAAGATGCCAAGGATTTTTGAATCAATGGTTTGGCCAATACGCATCAGCCAAACATTATCTCAATGAAAATGGTGGCTATTTACTCCCCTACGACAGCCAATTTTTTGTCTGTCAATCCGATTATATTGAAGCCCTTGGTCTTAATCCGAACGATCGTGATTGGAAAAAAATTGCTTATGATTGGGCCAAGCCAGCTAATCAAACGGCTTGGAAACGTTTAAACAATACGCTCACAAAATATGAAGAACAATCATCTGGAGGGGGTGAATGAATCGCACATTCCTACGCATCCAGTCTAAAATCCATCAAAGGGTATGCGGCTTATCAAAAACAAACAGAAAGGGAGATAGCTGTTGTCATATTACAAGCTATCAATAAAAAATAATGACTCAATCCAATCATAAAACAACATTAACCATATTTATGGAAGAAATTTGGAACAGCGGTGATTTTAGTCGCTGTGCTGAATTGGTCTTTGACTCGTATGAAGTAAAGCACGATCCAGGTGACCCATGGGAAGGGCAAACGCTTGATTTGGCAACCTTTCAACAGCGTGTGATGTATTCACGAAATGCGTTTCCCGACTTGCGGTTTGATATTCAAGAGATGATTCAGGAAGGTGATAAGGTTGTGGCAAGCTGGGTTATGTCTGGAACTCATTTAGGTGATTTACCAGACCTACCCGCGACCCAACGCCAATTCGCCATTCCAGGTATGACAATCTACTATTTCTGTAATGAGAAAGTAGGTGGTCATCACCAATCCTTTGATCGGCTAGGCTTTTTAGGTCAAATGGGCTTTTTTGAGCAGGTTATGGACGGATAATATTTATGTGTAGAGTCATAGATGAACTTTATGGCTCTACGTAAGGTTCTATCTAAACCTGCTCGCCGTTGGGTTAGGGTTGAAATCGTTTGAGTAAACGGCCGTCTATCGCGACTAAGCCTAATCCAATTAGGCCCATTCCAATAACGTGTAAAAGTGCCAGCACCTCATCCAAGAACAGCCAACCGAGCACAAACGCACTGATTGGAATCAAAAACGTGACCAACAGCAGATTCGTTGCCCCCGCGGTAGACAGCAGTTGAAAATAAATAATGTAAGCCACCGTAGTGCTTAGCAGAGCCAAGCCCAACAGCGCTCCCCAAGTCGATAAAGAGGGGGCAGACATCGTCCAAGGCTGGTCAACAATCAGAACGAGGGGCAGCATCATAACGGTGGTGCCGCTAATTTGTCCGGTTGCCGTCACAATAGGGGGAATGCCTTTAAATCGCTTGCCGTACAGACCCGCAAAGGCGTAGGAAACTGCGGCAACAAGAACAGCCGTTTGCGCCAACAGGTTTCCACCAAGCCCAGCCAATGCTTCGGGTCCAATAATAAGCACCACCCCAAACAGCCCCAGTATGACCCCCACGATTTTCGCGGGGGTTAGCTTCTCATCAGAAGTGAAAAAATGAGCCAAAATGACAGTCCATAAGGGAGCAGTCGCATTTAAAATAGCGGCAAGCCCACCCGTAATTTCTTTTTGCCCCCACACAATTAGGCTGAACGGAATAAGATTATTCAATAACCCCATCATCAAAAAACTGCCCCATAGCTTCCCCGATGTTGGCATTCGGTTGCCGATCATCACGACCACAATATTGAGAGCGATGGCGGCTAGTAAAACGCGCAGAAAGACAAGCGTAAACGGCCGTAAATCCACCAGAGCGACCTCTACAAAAAAGAAAGACCCACCCCATAAAAGCGACAGCCCGATCAATAACCCCCATTCCATGGCCCCCATCGTTTTATTCACTACATTTGTCATCTTTGCAATGTCTCCCAAATTGATTTCGCTTGTTGCAGCCGCTATCGTTTCGTACCGTCATAATTATAAAGTTTCTACTCAACCTAGACACCCGAATCTTGCGCCATTCGCTAAACTCGATCGTTTTTGGATCGCTTCATGCGTATCCTAGAGATTGTCGACTTAACAAACAGATTCAATTTCTCGGGCAAAGTATTTTTCAGCCCACATTAATTTCGCCTCTCTTTCTTCTTTCTCTTTCCCCTAGCCTGGCGCGGACTTCGCGCCAGGCTCCTTTTCATTAATCCTCTATTAAAAGACACATCATGTGAATCGTACAGTAAATATCAGAGAGGGTCAGTCCTCTCCGAATATTTGGGAAGCCGAAGGCGGGAGTCTCCTACTTACAAAAGATTAGGGCGCTTTGACTATGGGTAAGAAACTATTAAACGGCTCGATATCACCACCAAGCGGATGGTAAATTGCCCCACGATATTGCCACGACAAATCAAAATCTACAGAGGAGCCGTCTACATTGAAAGAAATGAATTGTCCATCTCGCCCACAACGATTTGCAGTAGGGCTCGCTGCCTCAACCTGAATTAGATAAATTAAACGGCCGTTTACCTCTTGAACAATCGAATGGCCACAAATCTGCCCATCAATGACAGCTTGAATATCCATCCCTGCCATGGCATCAAATCCTATCGAGTCATCAATTTCGCCAAAAACAGTCACTGGTGGAATCAAACTCGAATCTACAGGTTGATTCAATGTCCCTTGGCTGGCATTTTCAAAACCAATAATTAATTGGGTCGATTGAGTCATCGAAATCCAATAGCTATGAGCAAATTTAAGACTATCTAGCTGATTGACCAATGGCGCAAAGAATGGGTATGTGTTTACTAAAGCTGGCTGATAGAATTCCCAAGTTTGCGTCGTATTGTCAAAATGATAAACCCAATCGTACATACCTTCTATTGAGGCCAATGCTGTTTCGATAGGACGTTCCCCCGAAATAGGGTAGCTAAATTGTTGCAATCCAACTTCTAAATCTCCTAAATTCACAGCAGCTGCCAAAACATATATTCCGTTTCCAGCTAGAGCAGTAGAAGCTAAGTTTCGGTTTACATCCAGTTGCTGAGCTGTTGCCGCCTGCCACTCAATTTCACCATCCAGTAAATAATAAATTTTTAATTCACTTTCAAACTCATCATTAGGGACGTTCCGCTCTAAATAATTGAATAGAATACTGTTACTTGTGTTTTCTATTTCACCTGGTGAAATAAAATGGTAAGCCTCGCCAACTGGGGTCAACCAGATTGGAAAATCGGGTAGGAACGTTTGAACTTCTAACACAAAAGGCGGTGTAAGACCCAACACATGGTTGAGGTCAATAACCATCACCTGTCCATTCGCACTCATCAAAGGGGCATTAAAGCCCTGTCCATACATTCCCCACCAAGTTCGGTTTGCACCAAACCCAGGCCGGTTAGGCCCAAACCCAGGTCGGTTGGGCCCAAACCCAGGTCGATTTGGGCCCCAGGCCCCGCCAAAATAGTAGTTTGAAAACTCTTGTTCGTCTGAATTTGGTACCCAGAATCGAAGATTTCCAAAATTTGATGGTTCTTCTAGCTCAATTTGAGTTGTAAAAGTTACTGCATTTTGACCTACGGTTGGTAGAGACAACGTTGCTGTTGGCGCTTCAACGTAATCGCTATCTGTATATAATTGAGAAGGGAAAACCTGAACGTTTAGACTGGTTAATGCTGATTGTGAAGGCGTTAATTGCTGCGTGACAGTAATCGCTAATGTTCTGGAAGTTACAGGGAATACTTGAATGTCGGGAGCCCATCCTGGTATATTTTTCAGTTCTACACGTTGTGTTGTTGATGAAAGCTCATCACACCCAACCCGCTTATACTCAAGTGAGTTATCAACAACGCAAAGTAGATCATCTCTTTCAGCCCCGCGAACTTGAAGGAGCCCATTTTGAGGAGAGCCTTGTGGAATTATTAAATCATCTGTCAACAATTCCGTGCCTTGAGATTTAATTAAATATCCTTGAATTCGCGTATCAGATGTCGTGATTGGTGTTCCATCAGCAGTACGCACTTGAATTGTTAAATCCAGCACTTCCGCAGAAGGTTCAGCCTCATCTAAAACGACTGTCGCCCCAAGCGGAAATTCCAAAGGTCCATCCAACTCAACGTCTGTATTCAGCATGGGAAAAAAGTGCTCAAGCGTTTGCAAATCGCTTCTCTTTGTAACATATTGAGCAAGCGTATTCTGACAATCGGCTAACCATTCGGCCTCTGATGCAAACTCACTACTCCCAAACGCATCGGTCATAATGGAGTCACAATTTTCAATTTGAACTAAAGTAGGTGTGCCTGATGATTCGTCCACACCTAAATAGTTATCTAATTGGAAAAGTAGATAGTGTGCTAATTCATGAGCAAAAACACGCGGCCAATCTTCACCTGGGTTACCGCCAGGTAATCCGTAGCGATTCCAAGTCGCTGGCATCCTGATTTGCCCTGGATAGTAGGCTTCGATTGTGATTGTTTCGGATATCTTTTGGGTATCTGACGTAGGAACAGTGACGATTCCACCAGCATCTGCATTCGGAAGCATAACATTGCTCGCAAACAGCTGCACATGGCTTGCGAGCCAATATTCACGATCATGGAAAATGTACACATTGCCTAATGCAACCTGACCATTCGAGATATCAAATAAGATGTCAGAGGTATATTTAATATCTGCCTCAAGTTGTTCTCGATAAGCAATATCATTTGTTGCATCCCATTCCAAAGAAATGCCAATATCAAACAAAATTAATGGATTATCGGCTGATACTTCAAGTTGCTCAACAGAATTTGCCCCAACTTCGGTCATCGCCAACCCCTCATTAATAGGTGCACCACTCATATGGTATAGCGTATAAGTCGTAGCCATCGATGAGGTTACGGGGTGAAGTGCGATAATTTGGTCACCCTGTTGAAGCATGCCTCGGCCCCCTAAAAAGCCCTGAGTGTTTGTTGTAAATGGCGCTCCTTGATTATCGGATATCAAGTTAGCTTTACCATTATTTCCAACTGGTAAATGGTAAACAATCGAAGCGGCAGCAGGCAAATTGCTATTACTATCAATCACACGAATCTGTTTACCGCGAACTCGAAATGGGAAGGTCGTTGCGCTCGCATAGGACCATGCATCTTGCCTTGGTGTTTGGTTTTCATAGATGTAGGTTGCATTGTTTGGTGTAAAACTTGTTTGCGGGAAAGCCTCTAACCTAAACACAACATTGTCCGATTGGCCAAAAAACCCGCTGGCAATAACGTCCCATTCAAATATATAGGTTTCACCCTGTGGGGTCATTGCGAGATTTTCCAACTGCGCCCCATTTACATGGACTGCCTCAAACCATTGTCCGCCCCCGTCAGGCGAATAGAAAGCTCGAACCGAACGAATTGTCCCTGCAGCAGGATTAGAAATGGTAAAGGGGATTGGGACAGTTCCGCTCAGGATATTCGATGTCTTATATTGTCCAGCAAGGCCAAGATCAGGATGGTGAATAAAAAGTTTTGGAGGGCTGTGTGTTAAACCCTTGCCTAGTTTAATTGGATTTAAGAAGATTTTATTTGATGCTTCATAGTTATTTTCAATAAAGTCTAACAGCCCGTCTTTGTTAATATCACCAAGAATCACTCGACTACTTGTGGTTTGTTCACCAAATATCCAAGTGCTATCTAGTGGGAAGTGGCCAGTCCCATCATTCATGTAGGCAGCATTTTTCTCACCAAAGGTTTCGATGACTGATTTGCCAACAGGGTCGAGCAAAAAGCCATTAGACGCAACAATATCAACGAATCCATCGCTATTCAGATCCCCCACTGATATTTTATGCGTTAAGTCGGAGCCATTTCCAAACGGCCGTATATCTGTCGAGAAATCCCCACCATCATTAATTAAGATAAGGTTCTGCTGGCCATCATTCGCTAAAATCATGTCAACAGCCCCATCATTGTTTACATCTGCAAAACTGATACCAAATGGTAAATTTGATGGTTCACCAAAACAGATGAAAACTCTAGATGGCGTTGAACAATCTACATTATCATCGTCAAACTGTCCTAGTCCATTATTCAAATACAGCACGCCTTCCGCATCAAAATCTAGATTAGAAATAGCAACATCAACGTCTCCATCAGCATCAACATCTGCCACCCCGACAGCTAAGGTTTCAAACCCAGAGTTCCCTTGAAGTATTTGCCCATCAAGATATTCACCATCACCTTGGTTGAAATGAATTTGCGCCTTTTGAGATAAATTTGATGTGATGATATCAAGGGCATTATCTCCATCTAAATCCGCCACTGCTAAATCATAAGTATCACTGTTAGGAGGGCCAAATAATTTAATATCATCTGTTGGGAAATTACCATTACCATCATTGATAAAAATCTGATTCTGTGACGAAAGGTTCCCTACAATGATATCAATGGCGTCATCGCCATTAACATCTGCAGCTTCCACTCTATAACTAGCGTCGCTCTCGTTTCCAAATTCAATATGCACATTAGATGGAAATCCATTTGCCTGACCAAAGTAAATATGATTTTTTCCGTCAATTGCAATAATTAGATCCCCAAACCCATCATCGTTTAAATCCGCATAAGCCATATCATTGGCTCTGCTATCTGGGTTTCCAAAATTGAATTGGTATTGATTCGGTAATTCATTTAAATCAGTGGCTTGCTCATTCAAATAAACTAAGTTTTGCCCAATATTTCCCACTACAATATCTAATGAACCATCTGAATTCATATCAGCAAGCTCGACAAAGGTTGTGGCATCTGCTCCCACGCCAAAAGTAAGATCGCTCTCATCTAAAAACAGACTATCATCTGCTCCCCCAGTGTTCAAATAAACTAAATTCGGGGCCCTAAAGTTTCCAATGACAATATCATTTCGTGTGTCATTATTCACATCACCCACAGCAAGACCTAACGAAGCAAATTGTTCAGCACCCAAGCTAATTGGATACTCTACCCATTCATTAGCGGTACCATTTTTTATATAGTAATAGTTTTGTTGGGTTATGTATTCATCGTTTTCCTTGAAGGAAAACCCGTTGGCAATCACAATATCTAAATGATCATCACCATTTATATCTGCAACCGATACTCCTCTTGAAATACCATCGTCGCCCCCAAACTCAATTGCGCTTCCTGAGTCAAACAAACCTGTGCCATCGTTCATATAAATTTTGTTTGTAGCTCCTTCAAAATTTCGGAAGCCGCTCATTCGCATATTGCCACTTACCAAATCTAAGGTTCCATTTTTATCAAGATCAACTAAGCGGGTACGAATAGAAAATGGTAGGGGAATCGTGGCCACGATTGACTCAAAAGTATGTTCTGTTGGTAAAAGCTGCCCTGAGCCATTGTTAAAATAAACCTTCATATTGGAGCTAGAGACGTACGGTAATACACTAATGGATATTAAGTTTGTTGTTACCACATCGATATGTCCGTCGCCATTCACATCTCCAAGTGCCACACTCATTGTTATTTCATTATCTTCACCAAAGCACACATAGCTTGAGGATGGCTGAGAACAATCGACATTCCCCGTGTCATAGGTTCCTTGTCCATCATTAAAGAAGATATAGTTCTTTTCTCCGCTGGGAATTCCGAAAGTATCTGAACTAAAGAACCCATTCACCGATACAATATCTAAGTCACCATCTCCATCCATATCAGCTTTGGCGATAGAAAATGTATTTTCATCTTCCAAGCCAACTGGATCAATCGCTTGAGAGGAAAAATACCCGCTAATTCGATTTACTTCGATATTAAATGCAACTGTATTTTGCGCATCTAATCGATTGAAATCCGTATCACATAGGGACAAGGTATTTGCTGAAATAATATCAGGTGTGCCATCATTATTAACATCGCCAATAGCAATATCATAAGAACACTCAAAGGATGAACCGAACGGTACATGCTGTTGGAATTGCAGCTGCGCTGCTTGCACGGTTTGAGTTGGCCGCAAAAAGCTTACAATTGAACCTACTAAAATCGTCAACATCAAGGCAGAAACGCCTATGGTTAATAAAAGATACCCAATCCTTTTCTGACGTGGTGCTTGATGAAATCTTTCTATATCTGCTCTAAACACAATGCTTTCTCCTTTTTAAGGAACCAAAAAACCATCGATCACACGATTAAGAAAATCTTATATTTTTTTGAGTTTTGAATCACATACGTATTGGTATGAATTAAATGATTACAACTGGCAAGTCATTAAATTTAGCAATTTATTTAAGAAGGCGTTGGATTGTTTGTATTTCACTTCTGGCATTTAGGCTTTGGGCATTTTTAAGGGCATTCGCCAACAATTCCTTAGACTGTTCATCGCTTTCTTTTAATAGAAACGCTCCATATGCAAGCTGGCACTTTGTCTTTTGATAAAGGTCTTTTGCCTCTAGTATCTCAAGGCTTTCTTGGTACGCACGTCGAGCAAGTTGATTTTGTTTCTTTTTTTCGAGAACACGGCCGTAAATCATTAAGGCAACCCCTTTTTCTTGAAGATAATTTCCTTCATGCGCTAGGGAGATTGCTTTCTGAATTTGCCGGTCTGCCTCTTCTAAAT
>JBCCFD010000270.1:0-10534 GCA_039029915.1 Chloroflexota bacterium | reverse complement strand
TTCAATTTTATCAATTCTGTAAGGTTTACTTGCGCCATTTTCCTTTTTTATTTGAATAATGTTTTGTGGATTTGATGCAGAAATAATGATTGGAGAATGGGTTGAAATTATGTATTGATGATTTGGATATTTATTTAATACTTCAAACATCCTGTAAATGGCATCTGGATGGAGAAAGCTTTGGGGTTCATCAATTACAACGACTTTTGGTGATCTTGCAGTTACTACAATGTATAGAATAGCTAGCACTTGCCCAATACCAGTCCCGCTTTCCTGTAAAGGGATGGCTAAGTCATCTCGATTTAAATTAATTTGTGTTTGAACAAATACTTTTACCAATTTGTTTTCATGTGGACGAACAGACACATGGATTACATCTGGAAAAATATAGTTTACAAGTTGATTAAAATCTTCAAAAAGATTTGGGCTACTTTGTAGGTAATTTAGAACCTCAGGAAGATTTGAAGCATCAGGTTCGAGAATATTACTATTTCCAAACTCACATTGCCCAACGTTAAACCTTTCTGCCCTAAATACAAAAATATTCTCACGAACCATTGTTTCGAATAAATTTGCAAGCAGTTGATTTGACGGAACGGCTGTTTTTTGCAGAGTGTTTGAATGAGTTAAATTGGCATTTCTTATGTCAGGAGGCAATCTCAATGCGCTAAGTTGTACATTTTTTTGTGCTTTTTGTTCTCCATTTAGCCACGCATATTCCAGATTCCCACCGTGATAAAAATTAAAATGTATTCTTCTATCCTCTTCAACCCACGAAAGAAAGTTTTCTGCGGTGGTTCTTGGATTGCTATGACCCATTTTCGTGTAAAGACCATGTTGTTTATTTTCTTGGAATACCTCTTCCAACTCATCAATTTCAAATTGGCATTCAATTTCTATAAAAGATTGGGTATTTAACACAGAGTTAAATTGAGGCTTGGTTTCTTCGCTTAAATGTGGCTTGTTTTCAAAACTCAAAGATAGAGTCTCAAATAATGCTGTCTTGCCCGCATTATTTTTTCCAACAATTACGTTTACACCTTGTCGAAAGTGTATCTCTCCTGAATTTAAAAAGCTCTTATAGTGAACAATTTTGAGATTAGTAATAAACATAGATTTTGCTAGGTAAGAAACATCGTAGGTGAAACGGCCGTTTTTGGAAACTCTTTTAAAATCTTTTTATCCATCGTAATTAAAGGGACATTAAAACGGTTGGCTAGGGCGACAAACTCGCAATCATAAGCTGAGCAGAGGCTAGTCTGTACGAGTTGTAGGACCCAATCAGATTCAACCGGGTATGTTTTATTTTTTAGCAACCTTTCAGCCTCCTTCATTGACGCTTTTGCATCAAATAGGGATATTTGATTTTTACGAAGATATAGCGCCAAAATATTTCGGAACTCACTTTGCCAAAGCGGTGGAGCAACCCAATGTGCGTCCTTTTTTCTAACCTCCTCAATAATCTTCACAAAATCGCTTGGAAGAAACCAATATGCCAAGATGTTAGTGTCTACAACAATCATGGACGACCTTCATTCTTCGCTTGATTAATTTCGTCCTCAGTGACGTAAATGTTCATTTTCTCGCGTAATATCCTAACTCGTTCAATGGCATCATCATAAATAATTGGATCTTTTTCAATTGCATTTTCAATGATGACAATGACTTCGTTATTGATGCTCCGTCGATTATAAGCCGCAATTGCCTTGATTTTTTCATAGAGTTCATCAGGTAGATTTTTTATAGTTAGATTTGCCATTTTGTCTCCATATCAATTTCAATTTGCATTCATTATGGTTCCAAAACGGAATCGTGTCAACCTTAGATTTCTTTAATCACAGATTAGGAGTAGTCTATTTTTTACTTTTCATCTTTGCCAAAATGGCCATCATCTTTTCATTTCCACCGGCCGGTGGCCGCCAATCGACCTGAACGGCCGTTCCGCCTTGGCTCGTTACGCTGTCATAAAACGTCTCGACCCCGACATTGATGGCGATTGTTTCTGTGCCTAAAGAGGCGGATGGCATATCGGACACGTGTCGCGCGGCAAATTCTGTGGCGACGTAGGCCACAAATTCACGCACATTGTCAATAGCTTCCGCCCCGGCCGCTTGAAACTGCTCGATTTGGGCTTGTTTGTTTTGGGGATCATCATCGGTGCCAACGATAAGCACGACGACATCTTTGTTGTGGTCAGAAACGGCCGTTTTAACCAAGGGGGCTAACTCGCTGGCGGGATCAAGATGAGCACCCTCGCCAAGCACAACATCAATAATCAGCATTTGAACGGCTGGATCAGCCATCTCTTGCTTAAAGCGACGCATGCGCAAATCATTGTCCATCATGGGGTGGAGGCGACCCTGCGTAAATGCATCTTCCCCAAGGTCAAGGATAGTATGGCCTTCACTTTGTATGACGTCCGTTAGCTTCTGCTCTGGGCGAAACGGGATATTGGTATAAAGGGGATAAACGACCTTTTGGAGCGTCGCCAGTAGTTCAAAAGCGAGCGTGCCACCTGAGAATAAGGCGCGTAAATAGCCCAAAGAGGGAGAGGTTGTGGGCCGTTTTTCAGGCAAACTGTTCTTGGGCGCATTGGAGAGCTGAACGGCCGTTTTAGCCGCTTCGCTCATTGAACTTGTAAAGTTGAGGTAGCTAATTTGACGACTTGCCGGTAATGAATCACCTAAAAAGTAAACAACTGTTTTCTTGCAGATGCTTTGCGCCGTTGCCAGCAGGCGATTGGCAATTTCGGGTGAGGGAGGTTTGGAAATCATGACAATGACGTCTGTGTTGTCATCGTTTCCTAGGGCAGTGAGCCCTTGCTCAAAGGTGATACCGCCCACGCTGTCTTTGAGGTCACGCCCGCCGGTGCCGATCGCTTGGGAGATGCCGCCGCCGAGCTGGTGAATCTCGCTCATGATAGCCTGCATTCCTGTACCCGAGGCCCCCACAATACCGATGTTGCCCTGCTGTACGCGATTGGCAAAACCAAGGCCGATGTTGTTGATAACGGCCGTTCCGCAATCTGGACCCATGACCAACAGGCCAAGCTTTTGAGCCTTTTGCTTAAGTTCTGCTTCTTGTTCAATAGAGACGTTGTCACTGTATAGGAAGACGTTTTTGCCAAGGTCGAGGGCCTCATGTGAAACATCAGCAGCATACCGACCAGGCACAGAGACCAGCACCCAGTTGGCGTCGGGCTGGAGGCTAACAGCCGATTTTAAACTTTTCGGACGATATGCACCTGTGCCACCAGACTGCCGTTTTTTGAGCAGGCTGTCTACTTGAGCGATGGCGTCAGAAACGGCCGTTTCGCTTTCCCCCTTTACAATAATTAACAAATCATCTGCAGAGGCTTGGATGTCATCAAGCACAAATCCAGTAGAAAGCAAGACCTCGCGATTGGCTGGCGTGGCCATCACAACGCCTGCGTCTTCAACTCCCGGAAGACCTGCCAAACCCTTTTGCAATTGCATGAGGATGACGGAGTCATAATAAGCGCCTGCGCGTATTTCATATTTTGTAAAAGTCATGGTGGTCCTTTTGGGGGGATGGGATGTCAAGTGTCAGGTACTGGGTGACAGGTCGTCTTAGTTGACTTGCCCAATGACAAATAATCAATAACTCAATGCCTCAATCCCCAATTTCCTAATCCCCAATCCCTCGCTTAGCCGCCAGTAGAACCGCATCAACGATATGCTGGTAGCCGGTACAGCGGCACAAGTTGCCTGATATTGCTTCGCGAACGTCAGATTCGGTGGGATTGGGATTTTGTTCAAGATAAGGCTTGAGCGTCATTAAGAAGCCAGGCGTACAGAAGCCGCACTGTAAGCCGTGGGCGTCGTGAAAAGCCTGCTGGATGGGATGAAGGTTGCCTTGGTCGCCTAAGCTTTCTACCGTTTGTATGTCGTGACCGGCTGTTTGAATCGCCAGCATGAGGCAAGAGCGGACTGGGTCGTCATCAAACAAAATGGTGCATGCCCCGCAAACACCGTGTTCGCAGCCGACATGAGTTCCGGTTAGGCCAAGCTCATGCCGAATAAAGTCTGATAGCAGGAGGCGCGGCTCAACTTCCCTTGATACTGTCTCGCCATTAATCGTGGTAGTGAGGTTCACTTTTTGGCTCATAAAGCACTCCTTGTTTGGGCGCGTTTAATTGCTTGATTGAGGGCTCGCTTGGCAAGAACACCTGCCAAATGTCGTTTGTATTTGGCGGTGGCGTGAACGTCAGACGTTGGGTCAATTTCGTTTTGGATAGCGGTATGAACGGCCGTTCCTACCACCGCTTCATCTAGAAATTGTCCGATTAGAAGTTTTGCCCCCTCATCAGCTACCATGGGCCGTTCGCCAACATTGAGGAAAACAAGCTTTGCATCCTTGCACCGACCTGCTTCATCAAGCTGTATAAATGCCGAAGCCCCAGCCTGCGCATAGTCACCGTGGCGTCTTGCTAGCTCATGAAAGCCATAGCCGCTGTTTGGTGGCAGAGGTGGAATTTCGATTTCACAAATGATCTCTTCAGGGTTTAACGCTGTTTCAAATAGCCCAATAAAAAAGTCATTTGCGGTTACCCAACGCTCGCTTCCCTCACGCTTAAGCAAAAATTTGGCGTCAAGCGTGACGCAAATGACGGGTAGTTCTCCGGCGGGGTCTGCATGGGCAATACTGCCACCAATGGTGCCTCGATTTCGAATTTGTGGATGAGCAATGTAAGGCATCGTTTCAAACATTAGTGGAGCATGTTGGGCAACCAAATCGCTTTTCTCGGCGTGTGCATGTCGGCTCATCGCTTTAATGCTAAGCCCATTAACGTCCGTTGTCGAAATACCGTTTAGGTCTGGAATGTGATTGATATCAATGAGGATTGTGGGTTGCGACAGGCGAAAGTTCATCACCGGAATTAAACTTTGCCCACCGGCCAACACCTTAGCGTCAAACCCATGCTGTTTCATAAGGGATAAAGCTTCATCGAGCGTAGGGGGAGCAAAATATTCGAAAGGGGCTGGTTTCATAAAAATTCCCTGCAGATCCAAATGATTTTCAAAACTCTTTGAGTCTCATACCAATTGGTGAAATTTTAGAATTGGATGATATAAAAGAAAGCAAATGACAGCTTTTCCAATTCCACTAAGGGTCTTAACTTGGCTAAAAAATAGTAAAATGATCCGATATCTTCATCGCTTTGATCGAAGCTGTAATATGCTAAACCAAAATGATGAGTTGCTCTCTTTCGTATTGCCTTCTATCGGTTTGGGTCCCTTCTCGCTAATTGTACCAGAAAAGGGGATAGAACATTTAGTCTCTGGTAGGGGGATTCATATCAGTGACGCTGGGCGGACGGTGGAGATTGGAGACTGGAAATTGGAGATTGGGCAGGAGCCGGAAATTTGGGATCCTGTGCCCCAATGGTCTCATCTCAAAAACGTTCAATTCTCTATGTCGTTAGACAATTTTGCATCCTTACCAGAACTTGTGCAAACTAGATTTGACCAACTGCTGGTTCAAATCGCTGCTAAAGACCATATAGAGGTTGTTAAGGCAACCCAAAAGCTAGCTGGTTTAGGTGAAGGTCTGACGCCAATCGGAGATGATCTTTTGATAGGAGTGTTATTTGCGCTTTGGGTTAATCAACCGGATAGTGAACTCATACCACTGATTGGCAACACGGCCGTTCCCCTGACCACAACGCTTTCAGGCGCATTTTTAAAATCGGCCGTGGCCGGTGAAGCCACGATTCATTGGCACAACCTCGCCAATCATCACCCTGATGCTAAGCAAAAAATCCTGTCCATTGGACATACTTCAGGTGCAGCCGCATGGACAGGATTTGCACAGACATTGCCAATCTTGAGAAGAGAGTAGAGAAAGTTATTCTCTTCCCTCTACTCTCTTCTCTTTTCTAAACAATTAGTCAGCAGCGGCCGTTTGCCCAGTATTCACTGGTTCAGGTGGCGCAAATACCAAAAAGACGATGTTCAAAACAATCCCTAAAACGGCTGCGGTTGCGATGGCTGGCAACCCATTGGGGAAAATGCCAGGAATCGAAATTGGTAAGAAACCGCCTTCGAAACCAATATTCCCACCGATGCCTACTACCATGATGGTGGCGCCAATAGCGAGGTTCTTGGGATCAAACATGCTCACATTGTGTTCCTGCATGAGGGCAATCCCCTGCATGCCAACCACGCCAAAGAGGTAAATGGCCAAACCACCGCTTACGGCCAGTGGGACCGTGCCGACAAAGGCGGACAGTTTCCCGATGAAGGCCAATAGAATTGACACAACGCCGGCTGCCATCAAGGCGGGGCCAGAGTCGTTGCGGGTAATTGCCATCAGGGAGTTGTTTTCACCATAATTTGTGCCGGCCGTGGCGCCAAATAGCCCGTTGATGAAGTCACCAATCCCATCAAGTACAAGATTAAAGCCGATATGCTTATCCAGATGATATTTTTCGCGGCCGGTATCTTCAGCTAGACGGTCCACGTAGAGGCTGATTTGATACAGATGAGCTGTTGATTCGGGGATGGTTGCAATAGCCATAATGGCGATGCTGAAAATGGCCGTTCCTACAAGTGGCCCACTAAAGCTAGGTAAGGTGATGTTGGGTAATGCAAAGAGCGGGGCGCTACCAACAGCGGCCATGGAGACTGACCCCGGATCAAAAATGGCTGAGAAAACATATCCAAAAACAGCACCTAGCAAAATGGGAAGCATACCAATAAAGCCCCGACCCTGTAGGTAAACTGAGAATAAAATTGTCATAATAAGAGTGACAATGGCAACTAGGAAGTTGACGCTGGCCATATCAAGTGCGGCAAAGGCTAGGCCAAATCCAATGATAGCGGCAACTGAGCCGGTGATAACTGGGGGCAAAATCTTATCGATAGCTTCCTTGCCGACCGAACGAATGACAAACCCCACGATAATGTTCAAAATACCCGTCACCACAATACCTGCTTGCATGACACTAAGCACTTCATCAGCTACCGGCTGTCCAAAAGCGGGCAGCTCTCCCGTAGCTTGGGTCACAATCGCTAAATAAGCGGCAATATAGCTGAAGCTTGAGCCGTAAAATAGTGGAATGAATTTACCAATGCCTCGTTTTGATAGAATAAGCGCAACGATGGTTGAGACCCCCGACATCAATAAGACGGTGCCAACGTGGAAACCGGTCAAAGCGGCCACGAAGACGGTGGCGGGGAACATTGTGAGGACGTGTTGAATACCAAACAGGGCAAGCTTATCCGGAGACGGATTATCATTAGGCAAATAGCCATTATCTATAGACATGTTTTCCTCCATGTGTCTATGCCAGTTGGGAGCTGGCATTGGAGCAGGGTGCTCCATCTTCTAAAATTCCTTCTCGAAGGGTTTCACATTTGTAAGACCCTCAAATATTAATAACACATTAATGCAAAGTTTAGTTACGGGTTTGGTGGTGAATGAAGATATTGGTAACAGGTGCAGGCGGTAAAACGGGACGGGCGATCATTAGGCAACTTGATCGGGCGGGGATTGAGGTTGTCGCCTTTGTACGGAAAAAACGGCCGTTCCCCTCACACATTTCCCAAGTTCTTGGCGATCTTGAAAGTGAAGCCGATTTGAAAAAAGCCGTAGACGGGGTTGATAAAATCTATTTGATTTGCCCAAATATGCATCCAAGAGAATTTGAGATTGGGAAATTGGTGGTTAAAGTGGCGAAAGAAACGGCCGTTTCTCACATCGTTTACCATTCGGTTCTACATCCACAGGTTGAGGCGATGCCGCATCATTGGCACAAAATGCGTTTTGAGGAGCATCTTTTTGAAAGCAACATTCCATTTACGATTCTCCAGCCGACGGCCTATATGCAAAATATTCAACTCGATCGCGTCAAAGAAACGGCCGTTTACCAAACGCCCTATCCCGTGACAGCCCAGATCAGCTTAGTCCACCTTGATGATGTGGCAGAAATTGCTGCGAAGGTGCTAACGGAATCAGGCCATTTGGGTGCTATTTATGAGCTGGTTGGCACGATGCCCCTAACGCAAACGGCCGTTGCTGAAGCGATCAGCGAAGCCCTCAAAATACCGGTCGAAGCAAAAGAGCAATCCCTCTCTGAATGGCAAAATCAGGCTCAGGCAGCCCAGCTTCCAAAACACACCATCCAAACGCTAAAAAAAATGTTTCAGTACTACGCTAAATTTGGTCTAATTGGCAATCCCATGGTGCTGAAGATGCTTTTGGGTAGAGAGCCGAGGGGGTTGGGGGATTGGATGATTGGTTATTAGAAGATTGGTTATTAGAAGATTGGTTATTGGTTATTGGTTATTGGGGAGTTAAATCAATTTTGCTTGCTACCTGCAACGGGCCCATTGCCCTAACGAAGGACAAAGAATGTACGAGCTAATCATACGCAACGGCACAATTATTGATGGTTTGAAGACACCGCGTTACCAGGCTGATGTAGGGGTAACAAACGGCCGTATTCATGCGATTGGGGATTTAAGCGGTGCAACGGCCGTTCAGACCCTTGATGCTCAAGGCAAAATTGTCGCCCCGGGATTTATTGATGTACACAATCATTCAGATGCTTGGCTGCTAAAGAAACCTCACTTTGAATCCAAAACACGACAAGGGTTTACCTCTGAAGTGATAATGGCAGACGGGATTGGCTACGCCCCGCTGTCCCCTGAGATGGCATATGATTGGATTTACTATCAGCATGCGCTCAACGGGCTAGAGTTTAGTGAATACAGTGGTTGGCAAACGATTGAGGCGTACATGGCTCTTTTGGATGGGGCGACGGTGCAAAATAGCATTACGCACATTCCGTATGCAAATTTGCGAATTATGGCGGCAGGATACGGCCGTGCTGTGCCGGATGATTATCAAATGCGCCATATCCTGCAGGAGATTGAGATAGGGATGGCGGCCGGGGCCGTAGGACTTTCCAACGGTCTTGATTATGTAACCCAAGCGTTTGCTAAGACGGATGAGTTTGTTGAGGTTTGTCGCCGGGTTGGTGAACTGGGCGGCATATATGTCAGCCATATACGGTACAAAAAAGGGATGATACCTGCCCTAAAAGAAGCCGTAGAAATTGGCCGACGAGCAAACATTCCTGTCCATATCTCCCATCTTAAAGGAAGTAATGAGAAAGAAACCGAAGCGATCATAAATTACATCGATACGGTTGCCGTTAATGAAGTGGATTTTACATTTGATACCTATCCCTACATTTCCTCGTCCACGATGCTGAATTATCTCTTGCCAAAAGAAGTCTGGGAGGATGGCCCGCTGAATGTGATATCGAAACTAAAGCAATCTAAAATTCGAAGGCGCTTCACCTCCGCTTTTAAAGCTGCCAATATTGGTCAATCCCAAATTGCTTGGGTGCGCAGCAAAGCAAACGCTAAATTCCAAGGATACACGCTCGAAGCGTATGCAAATGCGCTCAATTTGCCACCTGAAGATGCGTTTTGCAATCTCTTAATCGAAGAAAATTTGTCTGTGCTATTGGTCTTTTTCTTTGAGGAAAATGAATCACTTTACCCTATGCTGACCCACGATAAATTTATGATGGGTACAGACGGTATTTATCACGAAGAGGGGATGATTCATCCGCGACAATACGGTTCAACAGGGCGGTTTTTAGGGCGATTTGCGCGAGATGCTGGCTTGATGGATTTAGAAACGGCCGTTTTTAAAATGAGCAGCTTCCCCGCCCAGCGATTTGGGTTGAAAGATCGGGGTGTTCTTCAAGAAGGCGCATTCGCGGACATCGTCGTTTTTGATGCCAGCACCATCATTGACAAAGCCACGCCCGATACCCCGCACCAAATGACGGAAGGTGTTGAGCACCTCATTGTAAATGGGACACCCGTTATTGAAAATCAAGAGATTGTAGATCTAGGTGATAGGGCATTGCCCGGTAGGGCGTTAAAGTATCAACAGTAATGGGTTATTGGTTATTGGATGAATTAGATAGAGGTTAGGGCTGGGGTGTTGAGGAAGGCATTTAATAAGGTCTTAACTATGCGTCGGCTTAGGTTCGCCCGAGCCCCGATCACTATGCCCCGGCCCCTAAAACCTATCCAATCCGAATCTGATCCAACAGCCATCTAAATAGCCGTCGGAACAAACTGATGCGCTGAACTTGGCGCTGCTGTTCGTATTTAAGGTCTTTATTTTCAGCAGAGGGGGAATAACGGCCGTTTGCTGCGACGCGACGAACGTCATCCATGCCAATGGTTAATTCAGGCTTGATTTGCTGACCATAAACACGATATTTTGTGCTACTACAGCCAATAATGGCGCACTTATTGCCATTCTGTTCCCAGCACACCTTGTGGTAAAGCGTGCCGCAGTCTATACAAATAACTGGCGTTAGTTCTGCTTCGTTCGTAAATTTTTCAACAGGTCCAGCACAGATCGGACAGTGTAAGCTAAGCTGGTTTGCTTGCTTAATATCCTCTTCAGTTATGCTAAATCCCGGTAATTCTTGTTCTTCCATTGCAATCATGATGATAAGTTCTAATTGTCAATTGTCAAT
>JBCCFD010000269.1:0-10580 GCA_039029915.1 Chloroflexota bacterium | reverse complement strand
CCAAAACATTTAAACCGAGACCAATCTGCATTGGCATCTTTAACCCTGCCTATTTCGCAGAAAACCTGATCGGTCTTGATAAGTCCAACAAAAAAAGATTTCTAGGAGACAATCAAATGAAACGCCAAATTATTATCCTTACTCTACTCGTTCTCACCATTTTTATAGTTGCCATCGGATGCAGTCCCGATCCTGTCACAGAAACAATTGAAGTTGAAGTGACACGAGTCGTTACAGAAACCGTTGAAGTTGAGGGAGAAGTCGTTGAAGTCACTGTCGTTAATACAGTTGTAGAAGAAGTCGTCCAAGAAGTTGTCGTCGTTGAATCTGAAGCGGCTGATGAAGCGATGGAAGAAGATTATGAAGAGATGGAAGAAGAGATGGCTGATGATAGTGCAGTTGAAGAGGCCCCAATTGCCGTTGCCCCTTTACCTCAAGCCACCCCTGAGCCTTTAGCTCAGCCACCTTCGAACACCTTCTTTGAAGATTATGGCGTCAATCCATTTATCTCAACCCAAGCTGATCGTTTATCAACCTTCTCCCTTGACGTGGATACGGGCTCCTACACCATTGCCCGACGCTACATCAATGACGGCTTGCGTCCTCCAGCAGAAGCTATACGGGTTGAAGAGTTTGTTAACGCCATTGACCAAGGGTATCAATCTCCGCCAGAAACTGGTTTCGCAGTTTATGCTGACGGTGCCCCTTCACCATTCCACAATGATGGCACCCACTTCATCCGCATCGGTGTTCAAGGATACGACGTTGATGCAGAAGTGCGTCCAGCCGCCGCATTAACCTTTGTCATCGATGTATCTGGCTCCATGGCCGCTGAAAACCGCTTGGGCTTGGTAAAACAATCGCTTGAGCTGCTCGTTGAGCAAATGCGCCCTGATGACACCATTGCCATCGTTGTTTATGGATCTGATGCCCGAGTGGTGCTCTCGCCCACCAGTGGGTCTGATAAAAACACCATCTTAAATGGCATTTACAGCCTGCAAACTGAAGGTTCAACCAACTTGGAAGCTGGCCTCTTGCTCGGCTACGAAATGGCAAACTTGGCTTATAAATCAGGTGGCATCAATCGCGTAATTCTTGCCTCTGACGGTGTTGCTAATGTTGGGTCAACGGGTCCGGACTCTATCGTCGCTCAAATTCGCGGCTTTGCTGACTCTGGCATCCATCTCACCACCATCGGCTTTGGATTGGGCAACTTTAACGATGTAATGATGGAACAGCTAGCAGACCAAGGGGATGGTGCCTACGCTTATATTGACTCTTTGGATGAAGCGGAACGTCTCTTTGTTGAAGAAATGATGTCAACATTACAAACCATAGCTTTGGACGCTAAAATTCAAGTTGAATTTGACCCGAACGTGGTGCAGCAGTATCGTCTCATCGGCTATGAAAACCGCGCCATTGCCGACAATGATTTCCGTAACGACAGCGTTGATGCGGCTGAGTTTGGCGCCGGACATACGGCCGTTGCTATCTACGCCGTGCAGTTTGTGCCCGGAGCACAAGGTCGAATCGCTACCGTTAATTTGCGCTGGCAAAATCCTGACACTCGTCAGGTTCAAGAAATCAGCGGCACCTTCGGCACCGATGATTTAACCACCGCCTTTGATATTGCAGACCCATACTTCCAAACCTCTGTTGTAGCTAGCCAGTTCGCAGAACTCCTTCGAGAAAGCTACTGGGCTGATGGCATGAGCTATAGCGACCTTCGCATCTGGGCTGACCGGCTCGCTTCTCAAACCAATCACCCTGATGTGGTTGAGCTAGCAGAATTGATTCGTCGGTTAGCGGGGTAGGTAGTTTTCGTAACTGGTAATCAGTAAAAAAATAGAAAGTAAAAGGTGATAAGTGGCTTGCTTATCACCTTTTTTTTGTTGGTTTAGGCTTGATGCGCACCTGGAATGCAATAAGGCACCTCATCTCTTCAGGAGCATCCGTGATCGCCATCCGACAGGTAATAGGATTGGGGATCGGAAAATGCGATTGATGTTGATGATATTCGTCATATGAATATTTCCAATATTACCCTTATACATCCACTAACTAATCCCTGATCCCTAATCTTCAATCCCTAACACCTATTTCTTCTCGTACTCCGCCCAGCGAGTGTCTGTTTCGTACCCAGGTGCGCGGAGGTCGATGCCAAGTTCATCTTCCAATAAACGGCCGATTCCAGTCGACCACGCTTTTTTGCCATACTTCGCCATGCCCCGCTGAAGGATCTGGGTGCCAAGCCCCCCCATCAGCAGCGGCACGCCATATTCATCAGCAATCTTTTCGGTCAGCTTCATATCCTTATGCGCCAGTTCCATCGTGAAGCCATAGTCAAAACTGCCCGTCATGATAGGTAACCCTTCCGTTTCAGCCACAAAGCTATTGCCGCAGCTATTTCTGATAGCTTCATAAACGGCACCTGTGTTCAAACCAGCCGCTGTCCCAAGCATTAATCCTTCATTGAGCGCCCAAAGATGGATAAAGGCCAGCATGTTTGTAAGAAGTTTGGCAATAGACGAACTGCCAACTGGCCCCATGTGCAAAACGGGATCGCCCGTCACATTGAGCAAGTGATGATATTTGACAAACGCTTCGTCTGAAGCGCCTGCCAAAACGGTAATACAGCCGTCGTGGGCTAGCGGAATTCCCCCCGTCACCGGGGCTTCAATCACATCGATGTTTTTTTCAGCAGCCAGGCTTTGAATTTTCTGGAGCAGTTCACGATCGGTTGTGCTGTGATCAATCCACGCTGTGCCGGGCTGCATGGCCGCCAATACACCACCGCTACCAATCATCACATCCTCAATGATGGGCGGATTAGGCAGGGCGGTGAGCACAACTTCAACCTGACTGGCTAGATCAGCGGCACTGCGGGCGTCAGTTGCGCCCCTAGCCACGCAATCTTCAATAACTTCAGAACGGGTATCAAATACAACGAGGTCATGTCCTGCCTTGAGCATATTTTGGGCGACGGCGATACCTAGCTCGCCAATGCCAATCAGTCCTAATTTCATAGTGGGAATCCTTCTCTCTAAATGAATTTTTATCGCTAGCACCCTCAGAAGAAGCACAACTTATCGTTGAGCTTGCTTTGCTGAAGGCCTAGGCAAACACTATTTCCATCGTTCAGACTGAACGATCTGGGTTGAAATGGACTCTGTTACGGCCGTTAATCGCTCTACCACCCTCTCCAAAGCATTCGCCTGTGGAAAGCGAAATGTGGGGGCAGAAATATTGATGGCTGCCATAATCTTGTCATCCGCGTCATAAATCGGGGCCGACAAACCGGTAAACCCCTCTGCGAAGGCGTCAATCGACAGGGCATACCCCTGCTGATTTGCTTGGGAGATTTTCTGCTTCATAGCTTCTAAGTGAGTGATTGTTTTAGCGGTAGGTTGTTCTAGCTCTCGATTGAAGTAACGCTGTAGGGCCCGATCGGTCCAAGTGGACATGAATAATATGCCAGATGTAACGGTGTGCAGCGGATGTCGGCGACCGACCCAATCATCAACTCGAATGGCGTGGTTGGATTGCGTTTGAGCCAGATAGTGGACAAACCAACCGTCTTGCAGTTCGAGCAGGGCTGATTCTCCGGTGACGTCGGTGAGCTGCTGCAAATACGGCCGTATCATGGTGACTAGCCGCTGCTGAGGCGTGCTTTTTGCGGCAAGCTGCACGATTTCGGGCCCAATTTGGTAGCCGCCATATTTAGGAAGTTTTTGCACAATATTGCGATTTTCAAGCGTTTGGAGCAGGCGGGAAACGGTGCTTTTTGGCAGACCAAGCTCGTCGGCAATGGTTGTCACGCCAATACCGTCCGGTCGATTGGCAATAAGTTCTAAAATATCAAAAGCGCGCGTTAAGGATTGGACAGACATTTTCTTCTAAATTTGTTTCACATTATGAGACAAATCGTATAGCAAGACAAATTTTTTGAGGATTATAGAATTTTTTGGAGAATGGTCAAGAAGCAACTTAGAAACGCGCGGTTGCCAACTAAACACAACCCGCCTTTTTTATGTTTTTAAGCAAACCAGTACAATTCCCAATGGATGGCATACAGGAGACGTGAACAATGACTCGATATGAAAAAATCATGCAAAAGCTAAAAGAAAACGGCCGTATTCTAATCGACGGCGCCACCGGCACCGAAGTGGAACGGCGGGGCGTACCACCCGTAGAGAATGCGTGGAACGGCGGTGGGGCATTAACTCATCCTGATATTCTGCGCCAAATTCATGAAGATTACATCGACCTTGGTGCCCAAATTGTCATCTCCAACACGTTTGCCACCTCAAAATATGTTTTGGAAGAGGCCGGATGGGATGCGCATTTCGATGTGCTAAATCGAAAGGGCGTTACCCTTGCTATTGAAGCGCGGGATAATAAAAACAAACCGGATGTTTTAGTGGCGGCTGGTTTGGCACATTGGGCATGGACTACTGATCCACCACTGCATAAGTTGCGGTCAGACACAGAAGAGCAAGTTGCCATCATGGCTGAAGCAGGAGCAGATTTGTTTATGCTGGAAATGATGCACATGCTGGATCGCACCTTGATTCTAATTGAGGCTGCTCAAGAAACAGGTTTACCGGTTTGGGTTGGTTTTAGCGTTAGAAACCATGAAGATGGGATCGTTCGGCTTTTGAGCGGCGAACCGTTAGCTGACGCTCTGGCTGCCATTCAGGATAAAAACATTCCACTAGTGAGTATTATGCATTCACAAGTGGAATATATTGACGCCGCCTTAGCTGTTGTCAAAGAAAATTGGGCTGGTAACGTTGGCGTTTATGCCCACTCCGGGGCACACATCGACGATCGCTGGCGATATGAAGATGTTATTTCACCGGCTGAGTATGCCCAAGAATGCGAAAAATGGCTCGAGCAAGGCGTTCAAATGATTGGTGGCTGCTGTGGCATTGGCACCAATCACATTGCGGAACTCGCAAAGATACAGCTTTAAGATGCACCCAACTCAATTTCCTGACCTCAATCATGTTTTAGCGCAGTTTGTTCGTCGAGTACGCGCAATCCTAGCCGACAATATCGTTGGTATTTATTTGCAGGGCTCTTTTGCCGTTGGTGACGCTGACGAAGATAGTGACGTTGATGTGATGGTAGTTATTCAAGAGCCATTGCCTGACGCAATCATTCCAACGCTTAATCGAATGCATCAAACGCTTTTTGATGAGATTGATGGCTATTGGTCAGAGCATCTTGAGGGCTCTTACTTTCCAGCTTCTCTGCTGCGCAGGTTGACGCCTAATCAACCGCTTCTGCACTATTTTGACAATGGCAGCACCAGCCTTGAGCTGTCTGATCATGATAATACGCTCGTTGTGCGCTGGTGTATGCGAGAGTATGGCATTTCGCTTTATGGACCCCCAACGGCTGAATTGATTGATGAAGTGTCGGAAGAGGCATTAAAAGATGAAATTCGTCAGGTAATGATTGAGTGGGGTGAACAGCTTTTGTCTGATCCGTTGAGATTTAACGGCCGTTGGTCTCAATCCTTTGCTGTTGTGAGCTATTGCCGCATGCTGCACACGCTTGCCACAGGGCGCGTCCACTCAAAGCTCGCCGGAGCAAACTGGGCAAAAGAACATTTAGACTCTAGGTGGCACGACTTTATCCAGCGCGCCCAAGACAATCGCAAAGGTCAATTTTTGGAAATGCGTGATTTAAATCATCCAGAGGATACGACCCGAACTCCTGAATTTTTACGTTACGCTATCAATCTTACAAAACCGTCAAGCAATCAGTAACCAAAGCGCCATTCTAAAAAATTAATCCCAATTGAAAGTCACCCAATTAACAATGAAACGAGTTCTATCGTTCAGAATGGGTGATTTAAATGAGACAATTCCAGTTAACATTTCAACGCTCTCAAATCAGAGCATTCATCCTCATAATATGGTTCTCTGCCACTATTTTTTTATTTTTCAAATATATATTGCTCGTTGATTTCTTGCTTCCATTTTTTTCGTTAGGTTGGGGGATTCTGACATCATTGTTGATTGGTTTACCACAGAGGTGGGGATGGAAATTACTTTTTGCAATCCCAATTTCAAGCATAATCATTTCAATCTCCGCTTTGGTCTTAGCAAGCTCCTACATCGGTTACCGTGTCGATCACACGCTTGATTCACTTATTGTGAATGCTGAGAGTTGGACTATCCCACCTAATATAAAGCTACCTATTGAAGATTTAAACGAGCTTGGACCTCATGCTTCGTCTGAATATACCATAGTCGGTTATGATAATTTTTTCGGTGATAATGAATTTTGGGTGCGGTTTGAGGATAGTTCGATTATTAAAATTCATCTATCTATGATTGACCAGCATTTTTGGAGCGCCAGTGCCTATTGTATCGAAAATTGTAATGATTATTAGGCAATTGCGCTCATCATAACACACCACTGGAAGCAGAATAGTCATACAATTGCTCGATATATTGCTTTTTTACTTGGCTAGGAAGCCAGCTTCCTTCAAAAGCATTCAGCATCAATTGGACAATATCTTTCTTGTCGTATTGACTAGCAGCCTGTACTTCTTGAAGCATATTTGTCAAATAGCCTGTTTCAAACTCAGCCGGATCATCAGTGTTAATAGTCACCTTGACGCCCTGCTCAAATAAAAATTTGATACGCTCAATATCTTGTGGTGCCGAATCTGTTGGGCGACGAACGGGGCAAGTTGTTAATGTGATATTTCGTGCAATCAGCATTTCAATCAATTTTGGATCATCAACAGCCATAAGCCCATGATCAATGCGCTCAACTTCCAACAAATTTAAGCAATCCCAAATGTGATTGATTGAGTTCGGCACATCAACATCACAGTGGGATGTTAAACGATACCCATCTTTTTTGGCCTGTTTGAAAACATCTTTAAATTTGTGCGGGAAGTTAAGCTCTTCGTAAGAGTCCATCCCCAGCCCAATAATTTTGTCTCGATACGGCCGTGCTTGCTCAAGCATCTCAAACGCGCTCTCCACGCTGCGCTCTCGATTAATGCACATGATCAGATTGCTTTCAACACCAAACATCTGTTTGCCTTCGCTGCATGCTCTTTGAATGCCATTGAACTGGGCTTCAAACGAAATGCCACGGCTGGTATGAAATTGAGGGTCAAAAAACATCTCAACGTAAACAATGTGATTGCCCCGACAGGTTTTTAAAAAATCGGCCGTGGCATCATAAAAATCTAATTCCGTTTGCATGGTGGCAACAGCAATGTAGTGGTGATCTAAAAATCCGTTTAACCCTGCGGGTCGATTAGCCAGCGCATGTTCAATCGCCTCTACTGAAGGATATGGAAATGAATGATTGTTTCGGGCTGATAGTTTCAATAATGTTTGTGGGCTTAAAGTGCCTTCGATATGCAAATGCAGTTCGGCTTTAGGCATATTTGCAATGAAAGTCGCCATTTCTTGATTGTCCATCATCGTTTACCTCAACGTCTATAACAGCTCATCTAAAATTTTAGAGATATCTTTTTGGCTTTGCTCAACAAGGTGATTCTTGGCAAGCTCAATGTGGGGTTGGCCTTTATCTTGTGCCAGTTTAAAAACGCCTTTGATGTCAACAATTTCGATTTCAAACCCCAAAATCATTTTGATATACACATGAAAATTTTTCTGATTGGGTGTGAGCCTGTAACCAGAGTTTAGCGGTTCGTTGAGAACGGCCGTTTCTAACAAAAGCGCTTCCAACTCAGCCTCATCCTTCATGGGTTTCACGAGACCCTCAACATGCACTGCCACATAGTTCCAACCGGGATATTGCCTGTCGGGATAAATGGTTGGGGTCATATAATGATTGGGGCCATTAAACAAACAGTAAATCTTTTTTTCTTTATCAATCAATTGGCAGTGGGGATTGTTTCGATCAAAGTGTCCCAGTAATTTGGATGCCGACTCATCAAAAATCAACGGCACTTGAGTTACCATTGGGTATGAGGTCGTTTGGGAAATCAAGGTTGCCAAGGGATAATGGTTAATCACATGCTTCAGTTTTTCAAAACGACGTTCTTGGAACGCTTTCAATGGATAGTGAGATGAAAAGTTCATTGGGAACTTCCTCAATTTTGGAGATAAATGGATTCAAGTTTACGGCCGTGTCCACTCTGTAATTTCTCGGATAGCAAGTTGTTTTATCACGACATGAGCAAGCGAAATAGGCAGGGTAGCGGGGTGAGTTATTATCGTTGCTTGCGATGCAAGCTCGTCTTTATGGGGTCTGAATATTTCATTTCGGCTGAGGCAGAAAAAGCGGTTTATGATCTGCATGAAAATGACCCAAGCGATGCTGGGTATCGCCGCTTTCTGGGCCGGATTTTTGAACCGATAAACGGCCGTATTGCGCCTAACAGCTTTGGTTTTGACTTTGGCTCGGGACCAGGCCCGACATTATCCCGAATGTTTGAGGAGGCTGGGCATCAAATGGCGATTTATGATCCGTTTTATGCGATGAATAAACGGCCGTTTGAGCAAACGTATGACTTTATAACAGCAACCGAGGTTGTTGAGCACCTACATCATCCTCAACAGGAATTCAATCAACTTTGGGCATGTTTAAAGCCAAATGGTCTGCTAGGCATCATGACAAAACGGGTACTGGATCTAGAAGCGTTTACAAATTGGCACTACAAAAACGATCCCACTCACGTTTGTTTCTTTGCTGTTGATACATTCGAGTGGCTGGCCAGTCAATGGAAAGCAAAGTTGGAAATTCTAGACCAAGATATTGTTTTATTTTCAAAAATAAAGTTATTGGGAAGTTAAAATTGAATCTGAAATTGAATCAATTTGTAAAACTGCCTTGATTTCATCAATAAGTTCCGTCATGGGAATGGGTTTGCACAGGTACTTGGTTGCCCCAGCGCGCATCCCTTCACGAACCGCTTCCTGATGAACTTTACCACTAAGCATAATAATGGGAGTATCTTGATAAGCGGGTTTTTTACGCAACTTTTTACACACTTCAATGCCATTCATGACGGGCATCATCACATCTAAAACAATGGCATCAACAGGCTGCTTATCAATTTTAAGAAGTGCATCGGCTCCGTTTTCTGCTTCTACAACCTTAAATCCCCGAAAAGCCAACATTTGCTGCAACAATACACGCAAATTAGGATCGTCATCTACGACCATGATTGAATAATTCACTTTCCACTGCTCCTTTCCGTAACTGCTTCGCCATAATGAATCATCAATGTACTCCTCCATTGTCAAAATGATTCGCCCGTAAAATGTGATTTGCTCAAGATCACATTACCTCTTCACGCTTGGTAAAACTTGCATCTCGGAAAGCGGATAAGGTCAATTGAATTTGCTCATTTCAAATGCCTTCCGCTTCCTCAGTAAACAGAATCTCTCAAATTTTGATGATCTCAAAATTTTTAGTTCCATCCACCTTATTTAGATTTTAAGGTTTACAATTGGGCTTCTATGTAACTAGAATGGCGAGTTGGAATAGTACAACCATACCTTGATTCCACACTCATGTAAACAGTGATGCGCATAGGAAAATGGTACTAGGAAATATTACAAACCAAATTACAAATATGCTTATATGCGAAGAAACGCCCGTATGGGGCGTTTCTTCAAATCAATAATAAATATAAATAAATAAACTTATTCTGCTTTCTAGCGCCGATCTAAAAATAAAGCTTCTTCATTAAGCCGCTACAGGCATTGCCTGAGTAGCCTGGGTAACATTTTCTAAACGGGCGGCCAAATCTTTTAGCTCGCTCCATTGTCTTCGGACTAGGTAAACCATGCTTAGGGCAGTCAGCCAATTCAAATCGCAGTTTGGGTCTGAGGCTAGCTCTTCCAAAACAGCAACAGTTTCGTCGTCTGTCCGACGGGACCGCAAAAATTGTCCAGCTTGTTTCTGAAGATACTCTTTTCTATCAGCTGGTAACCGCTCACTGTTTGGTTTTGCGGCGGGTTTTACAGGTTTGACTGGCTTTTGAGCCCGCACCATTGCAATCACCCGATGCATGACTTCTATAATTTGTTCTGATGTGTAAGGTTTTAAAAGATAATCACGCGCCCCTGCAATCATGGCTCGACGGAGTGTTTCCCGATCATTTTCGGCCGAGATTACGACACAAGCTAAATTTGGATGAATCTGCATCATCTCTTTAATTGCCGTCAACCCATCCATCTCTGGCATTTGAACATCCATCAAGGCGATATCTGGAAAATGGGTTTCCACCATTTTTATAGCTTCGCGGCCGTTTTTAGCAATTGCCACAACCTCAACTTCAGGGATCAATGTCATCATAAGGCGCGTACTGCGACGTGTTTCCATGACATCATCGGCAATTAAAACGCGTAATCTTTCGTTAGGTTGCTGGCTATCTAGTGGACCCAAAAACATGATTCTCTTCCTACAAGCTGATAAACTTACTTCTCGTTATTTTCACCCATTATGTGTGACGACACATTATACCACCTGTCATGAAACTGACAGCGATATAACAAATGAACTACAGCACGTACAAGGAGACTATCAACAATGCGGCTTTTTATGATTCGACATGGTCAAAGTTATGT
>JBCCFD010000268.1:0-10663 GCA_039029915.1 Chloroflexota bacterium | reverse complement strand
GTACCATTTAGTATGTCAGCAAATACTCCGAAAATAGCCACGCTGGGAGCGCTTAAAGCCACCAGCTATACGTCCCGTTCTGTCAAAGACTTCAAAAAGCCCAAAGGGCGCCTAAAGAGTAGCCCAATGATTTATCACTGGGCGGAGCAAACCAAAGTGATATGTAGCTAGTTCGCAATTTACTAAATCGTGTTTCATCAACCGTTATTTTATGGACAAAAACCGAGCAGAAGGTTGAGGAAACCTCAGATTCTGTTCATTGAGATGCCCATCAGTTGATATTTGGCAGAACCTTAGGGTTGTGGCGTTGCCAAGACCTGTCCTTTGGGCACATCTTGGACAAACTCTGGTGGGTCGGGTGGAGTTTCATCGTAAAACACGACATTTGTAAAGCCCAAGCTGGTTAAAAAGCTTTCCATAAACGCTTCTGCATTTTCATCTGCAACTGAGACAATGCCAGTTTCAAACGCTTCCTCGCGAATGGTGCTTTCGGCGACGCGCCGCACTTCTGTTTCTAATTCAGGATCAGCGCTTACGAATAGGCCTGTATCCCGGTCGGCAACATAAGATTCTTCGTTATCAAGCACAGGGAGATCCTCAAAGATTTTAGCATTGGGAAGATGAACCCATATCGTTTCTGGATCAACCACTTTTAAATCGGCTTCTTCCATTTCTTGAAAGTCAATGCCTGCCACAACGGTGCCATTGGCAACAAAAATCATAGATTCGCTAAAAGTGCCAAATAATGCATCAGAACCACGTTCAGCCGTGATGACTTTTTCCAGATCGACAGAGGCGGTTTCTAATCGAGCTAGGTCGTTAATTTGGTTGACGATGAGGGTTGAATCGGGCAGGATGACAGGGGTGGCGGGGACGACAAGCTGTTGAACGAAATCACCGACGCTTTGAACGGCCGTTTCTGCTTGGTTTATTGTTGTAAAGAATGTGTAAGCCGCAATCGACCCAATAATTAAAAAGATAATCAGGAACACATAAAATATTTTTTTGATCATTCTGCTCTAAACTCCTATTTTGCATCGTGTGCGATGTGAGTAGAGTGAGTTGTAAAAAGTAAATAGTGGATAGTGATAAGATGTTTTTCTACTATCCTTTCTTCGACACTATCATTCTATACGTTTCACTATAATAAAACTCTCAAATCAAACAAAGTTATGGGAATAGTACCTTGGGGCAAAATTAGGCAGGATGACAAAGATGCGGGGTGCAAAGTAGCAAGTTTGCAGAGTAATTGTTAGCTTTGGTTCTGGCACTTGACACCTGACACCTGACACGTTTCACGCTTGCGTGCTTGACACAGACCCAAACTTTCCCAAAATACAGGCATGATTATTGCAACATGTGTCATCAAATTGCAGTTGAGCGGTGTTCATTCTTTAAAAGAAAAGCGAAGCATCGTTAAATCCGTCTTGGCAAAGCTAAGGCAAAGCTTTAATGTAGCCACGGCCGAAATTGATCATCACGATGTGTGGCAAACGGCCGTTATTGGACTAACCACCATTGGCAACGATAGCGCTTACCTACACGGTTTGCTCGAAAAAGCGGTGGGCTGGATTGAATCCAATCGTCCCGATGCTCCAATTTCTGACTATTCCATTGAGATTTGGTGAGTGACGACGCCAATTCAACATTAATCACGTATAATTAATCTGATGCAGAAAAGAATCCTCAAGCGCACACTTTTTCTCATTTTTGGAATCCTCCTCTTAGCCCCTTTGCAACCGATAACTGCTCAGGAAAATAGTGGCCTTTCACTTTCCTATACCTTTGGCTTTGATGGTACCTATAAAGTAGGGTATTGGTTTCCAATTCAAGTTGAACTTTCTAACAGCGGACCTTCAATTGAGGGTGAGCTGTTATTTGAAGCGGGTGATTCGGGCGACTCTGTACGCTACAGTGCTCCATTAAGCTTACCAACCCAATCTAATAAGGTGATTGAACTGACGGTTAATGTTGACAGATTAACCAATCAAGCCCTGGTTGTTCGTTCGGACGATGGTACTGTGCTGCTTCGTGAACCAATTACCCGGGTTAATGTATTGCCGGGCAACGGGCTGCTTTATGGCGTCGTCAGTTCAGACGGTGGCGAGCTGGCCTACTTAGAATCATTAAACGGTGCATTCTCTCAAGCTGGCGTGGCCTTTTTAGATATTGAGGATTTGCCAGAAACGGCCGTTCCCTGGGCGAATCTTGATGTTCTCATTTTTAATGATATCGACAGCAGCCAATTAAGCAGTAACCAACTTTTTGCCCTGCAGCAGTGGATTGAAAGCGGTGGGCAGTTTGTGGTAACAGGTGGAAACGGCTGGGAACAGACGGCAACGGCCGTATCTGACCTTCTACCCGTGACGCTCACCGGGAGCCAAACGGTTGATGACCTGCCTCAATTTAATCAACAGGTGGCTGTGCCGTTTCGCGATCCCGGCCCTTACTTACTCACAACGAGTAGCATTCGCTCGGGTGAACTACTTTTCCACGATGATGGCTTACCGATTTTAGCGACGCAGCGATTGGGACGAGGCTATTCTTACTTTTTGGCCCTTGATCCTCGTTCGGCACCGTTGATTGACTGGGATGGTACGGAGTCTCTTTGGATGTCAATCATTAATCGAGCGCCCCAAAGACCGCTGTGGCAATTACCGATTCGAAATTCAAACAGTGCCGTTTCAGCCGTTTCTTCGCTTCCAGATTTTAATTTACCGGCTGTTTGGCAGCTGATGGCCTTTTTAGGGGCTTATGTGCTTTTGATTGGCCCAGTTAACTACTTCATTCTTAAGCGTCGCAATCAGCTGGACCGAGCTTGGTTAACCATTCCGGTCATGGTGCTTATTTTTAGCGTGGGTACTTATCTTGTTGGGGCTAATATTCGCGGCAGTGAAGCGATTGTTAACCAGCTTTCTGTGGCGTTTAGTCGCGCAAATGGGGAGCAAGCGGAAGTGCAAACGCTGGTAGGCTTGTATGCTCCTCAGCGCGGTAACTATGATTTGTCGGTTCCTGAAGGGGTGGCAATACGGCCGTTGACCTCTGGCTTTTCAAACTTTACAGGCGGAGCGCCTGAAAAAATAACCCTCTCTTCAGAAACAAGCGTTAACGATTTGAGGCTAGATGTTGGAGAAATCGCCACCTTTGCGACCCAATCTGTTCAACCCGCCATTCGGATCGATGGGCAAGCGACGCTCGAAAGTGATGGCGATTCTGTACGCCTTAACGCGACCATTCTTAATAATAGTGACCTGACGTTAGAAAATGGGCTTCTGCTCTTTGGGAATATCGGGCTGGATATCGGTGAGATTCAACCGGGGTCCAGTGAGCAGGTCGATACGCTTTTTACCCAAACGATGCTCTCAAGAAATGGCTTTGTAACAGGTGGCGGCACATCTTTCAATCCGGGCAATAATCCGCTATCCAATAATATCGAAGTTATTTTAGGTGGTTTTAATTACTATTCTGACCCCGTGCTTTACCCGCGTTGGGAACTGATTCAATCGATTGAAAATCAAAGTGTTGGTTCAGAGGATGTGCTTAATCAGCTAACATTCGTCTTTTGGACTGAGCAATCGGGTGTTGATGTAGCAATCAGTCGAAACAAAAGCGAACTAGGCGTTATGCTGCACTTTGTTGAGATTCCATTGACGGCCAACATTATTCAACAAGACGTTGGGATCATTCCCCCCGCTTTTTTGGAGTGGACCACGTTAGAATCAACCAATGTGTTTTCGTCTGAACCGATTGATATGTCGTTTAGTGGGAATTCTATTATGGCGTTTGAGTTTACGCCGGTGTTAGATTTCCAAACAATGCCTATTGATGAGTTGACCATTGCTTTAGACGTGATGGACACAACTGAACCTGCCCCTGAAGTGTATCTTTGGGATTGGGAGCGGGAAGTTTGGGCGATTTTGGAAGATGCGGATTGGGGAGATACGGCCGTTTCCGACTTTGAGCCGTACATCAATAACAACAACGCCATTCGCATCCGGCTCGTTGACCAAAGTGATTTCGGTATTTTTATCAACAGCGTCTACCCGATCATGACAGGAGAGTTAGATGTTGACGAGTAATATTTAGGTGCATTAGGGATATTCGCGCTATTTAATTTTCCAATACATCAAGATATCAATTACCAAACTATGTCATCCATAATTGAAATTCAAGGCTTAACCAAAAAATACGAAGAGCTTACTGCTCTAAACGACCTCAACCTCTCTATTGAGGAAGGGGCCGTGTTTGGGTTTATTGGCCCAAACGGAGCTGGTAAGACAACCACCATGCGCATCATCACCACCTTGCTCAAACCCACCAGCGGGAAGGCATGGATTGCGGGCCATTCTGTTACCGATGACCCGCGCGGCGTGCGCCGCGTGATTGGCTACATGCCCGATTTCTTTGGCGTATATGACGATATGAAAGTATGGGAATATCTCGACTTTTTTGCCGCCTGTTATGATGTGCCGGTGAATGCGCGTCAAAGCATGGTGGGGGACCTGCTTGATTTAGTTGACTTAGGACATAAACGGGACGCGTTTGTCGATAGCCTTAGTCGAGGCATGAAGCAAAGACTCTGCCTGGCTCGAACGCTGGCTCACGATCCCCAAATCCTTATTTTAGACGAGCCAGCTAGTGGGTTAGACCCTCGGGCTCGTATTGAAATTCGTGAACTGCTCAAAGAGTTGAAAATTATGGGGAAAACTATCTTTTTTTCCTCGCATATCTTGTCAGAAGTGGCCGACATTTGCACTAGCATCGCGATTATGGAAGCCGGTAATTTAGTCGTGCATGGGGATATGGAAGAGATGAAGCGGCAAATTCGCACCCATCGCCTGATTCAAGTAAAGGTTTTGGGTGAACTGGCTCCTTTGCAAGAGCGGCTTATTCAATTGCCAAATATTGCTGATATTGTCACATCAGCAGAGATGGAACTTCCACCAGACACGGTACGTTTTGATTTTAATGGAGATGATGAAGCACTCAGCCAACTTCTTGGCAGCTTAATTGGTGATGGCATCAAAATCATCTCTTTCCATGAAGAGCAGGGTGATTTGGAGGATGTATTCCTTCAGGTGACTCAGGGCGTTGTCAATTGACATTTCGTGAATGGCGCACCTTTTTTAGAACTTTAAAACACAATCCAATTTACCAGCGTGAGGCCGGTTTGATTGGAGAGCCTAACCCTTTTTATAACGGCCTCAGAAAGTACGCTTTCTTTTTCTTTTTGGCGGCACTTGTTTTAGGGGCCTGCGGTGGTGTTAGCAATCGATCTTATTTGCTAGGGCTTGATCCAAATGCCGCCATTTTATGGGGCATGGTTTGTATTCCGGCCATGCTCATCTCCATGGTGACGCTTTATGGCCTGTTAATGGCGCCAGCTTTAACCGCCCCAGCCTTGCGTTTAGAACGAGACAGGGGTACTTGGGACATATTGCGTCTCACCCCCCAGCCAGTGAGCATGATTTTAGTGGCTAAGGTGCTCGGTGGGCTACGGAGACTGGGCATATGGAAGATTTTGCTAGTCCTCACTGCTATTGAGGGTTTGGTGTTAGGCATTGGCGGCTTGTTTACGGAAGAAGGGCTTTATGCTGTGGGATTGGCTGGCGGCTTAACGGCCGTAATTCGGCCGTGGATTGAAATCTTATTTTCGGCCGCTTTGGGCATGTACCTTTCAACTTGGGTTGGCTCCGCTTCAGTAACCCTAGCCCTAACCTATGGGGGGCTACTGCTGTTTCGGATGTTCAACAACACCTTTCTATGGATGGGGATATGGGGGGGCCTGTTGCAGCAAAATGAAGAGACAACCATTGCGTTGGGACTTCTTTTTCCTACCCTTATGTATGTTATTGCCGTAATTTTTTTAGGATTTGGCATCATCAGAAGAGCAAATAAATATGGCTGAACAAACAGTTGAACCAACACAACAGACATTTTTAAGGCGTCGGATAGACCTGCTACGTAAGCAGGCGAGCAATCCCGTCACCATTAAGGAGCTGCGGAGCCGAATGCGCGGTAGACGCGCCTTTGTCGTTTTAACAAGCTATCTGGCTATTATGAGTGGCTTAATTGTGCTTATCTACTTGGCCTTTATTAATTCTGGTGCGACGCGCGGCAGTGATGTGCAGGTGGCTGGCAAGGTGCTTTTTAGTGCAGTGGTGGGTATTCAAGGCTTTTTGGTGCTATTTGTGGCACCGGCTTTTACCTCTGGCGCTATTAGCGGTGAAAAAGAACGACAAACGTATGACCTTTTACGGACGACACTGCTTTCGGCACCATCCTTTGTACTCGGTAAACTGGTCTCCTCTCTAAGTTATGTGATCTTACTGATTTTAACGGCCGTTCCACTGCAAAGTTTTGCTTTTTTATTAGGCGGGGTCACTTTTACAGAGCTCATTTTGTCCCAGCTTATTTTGATTGTTGCTGCGGTGACAGTGGCCATGTTTGGCCTTTATGCCTCATCTCGAATGCGTACATCGCTGGGAGCCAGCGTGCTGACATTTGCGGGTATTTTGCTGGTGACGTTCGGGTTCCCCGCTTTAATATCACTGTTTGCCATCATTGCCAGCCCCGTTTTATTTGCTTCATCATCTACCAACACTGAATCGCTTGAAATCGTCGGTATCTATTTAGGGCACATCTTGGCAGGGTTTAACTTGCCGGCAACCCTCATCTGGAGCGATATTATTTTAGTTGATGAAGGGGCGCTGTTTTTCTATTCCGACACCATTTATAGCCGCACCCTTTTCTTTCCTTCTCCGTGGCCGCTTTTTATTTTATTTTATGGGATCATCGCATGGATTCTGTATCGTCTAACCGTTCGCCGCGTTCGCAAGATAGCGGAGGAGTAAGGCTTGGCGCGAGCGGGTGACTTGCAGCTTGTAACAAGATTATGGTTCAAAATTTTGATACGCTAAAAACACAGTTAAATCGTTGGAACGGCCGTCGACGGTTGCGGGATGGTTTGCTTTGGGTGCCGCGCGGCGTATTGGCAGGGCTATTGCTTTCAGCCGTTTTGGCGACCCTCTCCCGATTTCGACCGCTTGTGACCAATGATGAACTCCTTTGGTGGGCGGGCGGTCTGATGATTGGTGGTCTGTTGATCACGTTAGGCATTGTGTTGTTACAGCGGCGCACGCTGATTCAAAAGGCGCGTTTTGCTGATCGCCAGTTTGGTCTGATGGAGCGCACGAGTACGGCCGTTGAGATTCATGAGCACGAACTACAGGTACCACCAGTAATGGCGGAGCAGCAGCTGCAGGATACGTTAACGGCCGTTGATAACGTCAATACCCGTCAGCAGCTCCCCCTCCAAATCGAAGGCCGCGACTGGAGTATTATCTTGGTAGGCCTCCTCCTGCTTTTTATGTCGTGGGTTCTGGAAAATCCGCAGTCCGCCGTTTTGACACAGCAGCGCACCGTCAATGAAGCCATTACTGAAGAAATTGCAGAATTGGAAGCTCTCCAAGAAGAGATTTTACAAAATCCTGACTTAACCGAAGAACAGCAAGAAGAACTTGTTCAACCGCTTGAATCGGCCATTGAAGAACTACAGGAAGGCAACCTGAGTCAGGAAGAAGCTGTCGCGACGCTTTCAGAGGCTGAGGCCAATTTGCGCGAGTTGGGCAACGATAATGATCAATCCGATTTGCAAGACGCGCTGCAATCCGCTGGCCAACCGTTAGCCAATAACGCCAATTCTCAGCAATTGGGTGAAAACTTGCAAAATGGTAATCTGAGCCAAGCGGGGGCCGAAGCGTCTAGCCTCGCTGACCAGCTACCGCAGCTGTCGCAGCAAGAACAGCAAGATCTGGCTCAAGATTTGGCCGAAACGGCCGCGTCTCTCGCTGGTACCGATTCTCAGCTGTCCGAACAGCTGAATCGAGCCGCTGAAGCGCTGGCTAATGGCGACACCGCTGCCGCGCAAGAAGCCTTACAAGAAGCCAGCGCGACGCTCCAGCAGCGGGCCCAAGAAAATGCGGCTGCTCAGCAGGCTGAAGGGGCCGCTTCCCAGCTTAACGAAAGCCGTCAAGACGTGGCTCAAGCAGGACAGGAAGGCCAAGAAGGTCAGCAAGGTGCCGAAGGGCAACAGGGGCAACAGGGCCAGGCAGGCCAAGGTGAAGGCCAGGGTGAAGGCCAAGGTCAGGGTCAGGGTGAAGGCCAAGGTGAAGGCAGTGGGGGTGAAGGGGCTGGCAGTGGCGGCTCTGGATTGGCCGGTGGTGAAGAGCTCGGTGCCGGTGGCTCCGGTGCCGGCGGCGGTTCTCCCGACACCGTTTTTGTGCCAAATCCCATAGAAATTAACGAATTATCTGAAAGTGACGGGGTCGATATCGAACTTCCCGCTGAATGTATTTCAAATCCTGAAACCTGCGGCGGCTTACTCGGCGAAACCGACACAGAGTTTACCGATGAGCAGAGTGTGGTCCCCTACGATCAAGTTTTTGGCGACTACCGGGACAGCGCCAATGAAGCGTTATCAGATGATTATATTCCCCTAGGTTTAAAAGGTACGATTCGGGAGTATTTTTCGTCGCTTGAACCAGAGGGGTAAATGGTAATTCGTATTTGGGAGATTGGTTGATTGGGGATTGGTAATCAGCACATAAATGCTTGACGTATAAGGTATCTTGTCTATCACACACCGTTAATATCGATTCCTTTTTCAAAAATATGTGCCATGAGAAAAAATAGATTTCTACACTTTTATCAATCCGCTCGAAAAGATCCAAGATTATATTTCCTAAAGGGTATTCTTAGTGCTCTTGCCCTTGGGTTTATTGTTTACATTGCTGTGTCAATAATCTTTATAAATTTTTATTATGGTGCTTATCCTTCATCACAACTAGGAGAGATAGCTCAAAATATAAGCATTTTTGCCAGTCTCATTTTTTCTGTTGTTATTCTGTCGCGAAAATACCCCTTTTTATTGGTTTTGCCCGTGCATATTCTGATTCTTACTAGCTATTTTTCTTATCAAGGGTGGGTTGAGGAGCGTAAAATGAATGAAAGAATGGCAGTCATCGAGAGGTATGGCTTGTTGTTTAAGACTATACCCGAAGATGAAATTGATTATATTTGCCCTGAATATTTGGAAGAACACGTTGTTAGTCAATTTAAGAGAGAATTTTGGATTCGGGAAGCAATAAAGAGTGGCCCAAATATATCCCCCTATGCTGTGGGAGTTTACAATGATTCTGCGTTTCTCATTCCATCCCCAAGCATATCGAAGAATAATAGACCTCAGATGGGGTTCGGGATTGAATTAGAGAAAGTCAATGGTGAGTGGTGCTTTAATGGTGAAGGTGCACTCTTTGAAGATTAAACGACCATCGTTACACTTAAATCATTAAAAATGGTCATTTCGAGGTAAGCGAATCAGCAACTCTTACAAATATGTGTGACCGAAGCGACGAGAAATCGCTATAACTTGTTCTAAAAAGTATAAGATTGGAAAACTAAAGAGTTCGTCTGAGATATATATGTAAAGAAAAAATGCAGCGATCCCTCAACTCCACTAAAAAATTGAAAATGATGAACATTTTTTGGGTCGCTACATTTGAGATGACCTTTCGAGGAAAGTTATGGAACAACTAGCTGAACTTTCAGTGCAAGATTTTAGAGATACGGCCGCTAACATTGAGGCGGAAGTGGGTAAAGCCATTGTGGGGCAGGCTGACGTGGTGCGCACCGTGCTCGTCGGCATTTTGAGCGGTGGGCATGTCCTGCTAGAGGGTGTGCCGGGACTGGGTAAAACGATGCTCATCCGCACCCTTGGCGATGTGCTGTCGCTTGAGTTTAGCCGCATCCAGTTTACCCCTGATTTAATGCCGGCTGATATTACCGGTACCGACATCATGGAAGAGGTCAACGGCCAGCGGGCGTTCCGCTTCCAGCAAGGACCAGTTTTTGCTAACCTCATTTTGGCAGATGAAATCAATCGGGCCACTCCTAAAACGCAGTCGGCCATGTTAGAAGCGATGCAGGAAAAGACGGTAACTGTGGCCAACAGCACCTACACCTTGCCTAGCCCGTTCTTTGTGCTGGCCACCCAGAATCCGATTGAGCAAGAAGGGACGTACCCATTGCCTGAAGCGCAACTGGATCGGTTTATATTTAAAGTGAACGTCGCGTTTCCGTCAGCGGATGAACTAACAGAAATTATTACACGCACAACAGGGAATATGGATACTGAGTTAACGGCCGTTGCTGACGGCGATCGTCTTGTTGCGATGCAGCAGCTGGCTCGTCAAGTCCCTATTCCAACCAACGTTAGCCAATATATTAGCCGCCTCATTGTGGCGACCCATCCAGAGCAGACGCCTGCTGCCAAAGTTAAGCAGTACGTGCGCTACGGCTCCAGCCCGCGCGGTGCCCAGGCTCTGGTGCTTGGTGCCAAAATTACGGCTTTGCTAGCCGGTCGTTACAACGTCAGCTTTGAAGACGTGGCTCAAGTGGCTACCTCCGCCCTGCGTCATCGCCTACTCCTCAACTTTGAAGGCCAAGCCGAAGGCGTTCGTGTGGATGAGATTGTGGCTGATTTACTGACAGCTGTCTCAAAGGAATAATGTAGATGATTGGAGATTAGAGATTGGGAGATTGGACACTGATCCCCAACCCCTAAACCCTGACCCTCAATCCCTAACTATGCTTTTTGACGAAT
>JBCCFD010000267.1:0-10667 GCA_039029915.1 Chloroflexota bacterium | reverse complement strand
TTATTTAAAATATGAACTTAGTTTCCCTTATTTATGCATTATGGGCAAAAAGAGGTGAGTATTGTTCCCAACGGGCGCATCGTTATCTAATTTTTCATAAAGATAAACCAAACCTGCTTGAGGAACACTGCTTATTTCTTTGTACGGTGATCCAACAAAGAGTTGACCATCTGAAAGGGCAACGGCACGCCCATAGCGAATTTGCTCCTCAGAATAAGGGGTCAAAACTTGGTCGATTTCCCATATATCTTCAGAATGCTTAAAAACGAATACACTGCCAATGTTATTGAGGTAGGTTGCACCCACTGCCAGCGTGCCATCATAATAATCCAGTGAGACTCCGAAGTTAGGATTATTTGTTTTTAAAATAGATTCAAAAGGTCTTAGGATAATTTGTTCCTCCCAATTGTTGCCCGTTTTTTCATAAACATAGACGGCTCCATTGAGTTGAGATTCCGTTTCATCGTCGGGAGCGGCAACAAAAAGAAGATGGTTTTTCAATAAGACGTTTGCCCCAAACCTTATATCATTACTATCAGTTGATGGATTAATGACGGTATTTAAAATCCATTCACCATCCGATTGACGATAATAAAGATAGGCATTGCCTGATTTGGAATAAGGGGCTGTATGCGTGACAACCATGACGTCTCCATCCACGTCAACGGCCGTTCCAAATCGATCGCCCACAGATACATCCTCTGTGAGACGCTCCCCGCTTTGTTCCCAATGGTCTTCGTGAAGTTCAAAGACGTAGGCCGCGCCGATTCTTGATTTGCCAGATATTTCAGCTTGGTCGTCTGTGACAATAAACGTATTTTCATTAATTGCTACAGCATGCCCAAAATTAACATTTTCTGCGCCATCAGGGGCAGGAATTCTTTCCCCGAATTGACGCCATTCGTTATCTTGGTTAACAAAAACATAAGCCGCACCCCCATCGCCACTGCCTGGTGCCCCAACGATGATTGTGTCTCCTGCAATATCGATTGCGAGCCCAAAATAGTTGGTTTCGTCAATAAAATTTGTCGGTTCAAATAGCTCTGTGACAAATTCCCAATGATTATTCTGATCTTTTTGGTAGATATAAAGGCGTCCGCTATTGGCAACAGTTGAAAAGTCTTGAAATGGAGCCCCAATGACTAACGTATTGCCATCACTTGCTAATTTGAGTCCAAAAAAACCACTTACTTCCACCTCACGAGGTTTAATAAAATTCCGAATTTGCCATGGTGCGGCTGTTTTATGTGCGATGAGTACCCCACCCGCATTTTGGGCGCCAGGCAAATCATTTCGATATCCAGTAAAGATATTTCCACTATCAAATGCTACACCATTGAAAAAACCTAGCTGATCGTTAGCGGCGGCTGAACTGTTAATTATCTTTTCGATTAAAACTGGACCATTATTGGAATCCCAGTAGAGATAAAGTGCGCCAGCATCAACAACCATCTCTGTATCAAATGGCGTTAGAACATCTGCAAAATGGGATCCAACAACAATCTGGCCATTATCGATTTGAACCGCGGTGCCAAACAGATCGTTTTCCCTAGCATCGGAGGCTGAAAGTTCATAGGCAAGATTCCAAGTTGGAATAATGTCAAAGTTGTTTAACTTATAAACGAAGACCCTCCCTTCATTGTTGTTTTCTGGATCGTCTCCATCGTGGTAAGGGGCGCCGACTACGGCCGTATCCCCCTCGATATCAACTGAGAACCCAAAGCGGTCCCACGTATGGGTATCGACTGAGCCTTCATACCCTGATTTGAGGGTCCCCTCAGTGTACCAACTCCCATTGGATCCCTCCGTATAAATATAGGCGATTCCTCGGTTGTCGGTGCCGCCCCAATGTGCCCCAACAATAACGTTGTTCCCATCAATGGCGACATCATTGCCGAAATGGGTTTGATCGTCGCTTGCAGATATTGAGAATTTATGGACTTCTTTCCAGTCGAAGGCAAATTGTTCAAATAAGTAAGCGGCACCAACATTTTCAGTTGTTCCTTTTGGTGCATTTCTAGCCCCAACAATCAGCCTGTTTTCATCCATATCAATGGCCCACCCAAAACAATCTTCTGGCTCACGGTCTGCTGCAATCAATGTTTGAATTTCTGTCCAGCTACCATTCATTTTTTCGAACATGATGACTGTTCCAGGAGAAGTGTTGCCGTCATTGGCATTGGGGCAGGAACCAATGGCGATACTGTCACCATCGATAGCGACGGATAGGCCGAAACGGCCGTATTGATTCAAAGTTTGGGGAACTAGTTTTGTGATGAGTAACCATTCTCCGCCCTCTTTGTTGTACACATAGGCCGCACCGCTTTTGATAATACCTTCCGTATCTTCTGAAAAGGCACCGATAACGGCCGTGTTCCCATCCACGTCAACCGCATACCCAAAAAAGTCATTCTTTTCTCCATTGGGCGGTGTGAGTTCATCAACAAATTTATAATCATCCAACCCCGGACCTGATGTTATGCCGTTTTCCGCAATATTAGCCAAAAGTCCTTCCTGATTCAGAAATTGATAAGCGGCTTCGCCACCTAAGGTTGTAGAGGCCAATACAGGTTCGATTTGCCATTCCCCTTGGGTTATTAGACCAGTAAGGCAAAGAAGTAATATGACCCATATTGTTGTTTTTATGATGTGTCTTGTTTTTGAAATGCTCATTTTTTCTCCAAAAAAACCCGCAACTTTAAAAGGGTTTGAGGCTGTTATTGATTGGGATGATAAGAAAACGCAAATCGTAGGGATAGCGCATGCGCTATCCCTACCGACCGTTGTCGTTTAATTAGCTGAAGTTGATAAGGATGTGCTGAACACAGCAATGCCAATTAAATTTGACATTGCCATGCGGCTGACCGTTTGAGTCCCAAGAATGAACGGAAATGTTTATTTTAGTGTGTGGGGATTGATTCTCAATTTCCACGACAAAAGTTAACATTGCGGGAACAGTCGTATAAGGCGTCGCCACAAAATAGACAGGGGGAGCTAAATGTTCATAGCCATCTCCAGCACCAGGGGATTCGTACTCTATGCATGTGAAATCCGTGAGGGTTAAGATCCTTTGCCCGTTATTGCCAGTGCTAGATGAACCGCACAAATGTGCAACTCGCGTTTCAGTACAATACTTTCCCCCAAATCCGGAAATTTTTGTTAAACGTCCTTTTCCTGATGTGTAAATTCCTGCCGTAACATCAAATAAAGCAATTCCTGAATCTTGTTGATGTGATTCAATTAAATGATCAATTTCGTGTGGCATGTTATGAGTCCTTTTTTATTTGTGAAACAATGCGTATTTTTTTGACTAAGGTGTCTTCTTTCTTTTCTGATGTGTAACTGCAAATTCCCTACTCCATCACCCAATCAAACCAACCTTCATGGGGGCCAGGTAGTAAACCGTGGCCGAGGCCATCGACACAGTGGGATGCAATTCGTATGGTGAATGGGGCAGACCCCTTGCCTGCAATCGCAACCGGCTGTGCGCTTGGCGCATCGAGCAAAAAGCGTCCATCTGAGGCGTCGAAGCCCTCAAATTTGTGGAATGGATAAGAGCCATTAATGATGGGGAAATCAAGCTCGATTGAGAAGGTAGCATTGCCGTCTTCATCTGTATAAAAACCATTGATGCTACTGTCGTTAGGCGTGCTGACGGCGTCTAGCGCATTGTTTAACTCCGAGGATGGAAGCAGGGGGGTGCCTGGAATGCCCATCAATGGGTTGCCACCAAACGACTCCCCATTTGGGGTTTCCCCTTTTAACCGAAGCCATGTAGTGTAGTAGGTGTCTGGTTTGGCCTTTTTAATATCTATGGAGACGACGCTTTTGCCTGCGCCTTGGCGTATTTCAAGTGTGGCGCTGGCATCAGGCCAATCATAGGGAGTGTAGGGGTAGTCCCCCCCTGCATCTTGGCATTCAACAGCGACGCTTTGGCCCGTGGGCATGACGGTGTCAAAGGCTAAACGGGGGAAGTCGCCCGAATAAGCGACAGGTAAGGGGGCTGATGTGTCTTGGGCAGAGACAACGGCCGTTTCTTCAACCGCTGGCGTTTGACAAGCCACCATAAAAAGTGACACTAGAACTAAAAGTAAAAATGAGTATAAAACGTTTTTTTTCATTTTTTTCTCCTTTTAATGAAAAAATTTTGAGGCGTGGCTTTTTGACCATGCCCGTTATGTGAAACCTTGGTAACCGCACATTTTGTTGTGGGTCATAAGACGTTGCTCGTTTGATACAGCGCCGGAATCCAATCACAAGCAAAGTGCAATCAACGTTCATTCTGCCCCTGACTCGTCATGACACCGTCACATCAGCGTCATCGCTGTTTTTTGTATAAATTGGATTGTTATTTTGAAATAAACGGCCGTTTAAAAAATGGCCCCCAATCCCCTCCCCCGATATTGGCACGAGAGCGGCTGGAGCACTGACCCTGTTATGCGATTTGCTTCGCGTTGATGTTTGTATTTAATCAATTGCAGGCTGTGGACGGGTATCAAAATGTGGTACGATAATTGATACAGAAATTGGTACAAAGATGGAGTTGGGGTCAATGACGGATATCGTTTCTTTTGGAGAATGGGTTAAACGCCGCCGTAAACTGTTGGATTTAACCCGAAACGGACTAGCTGAACGGGTGGGCTGCTCTCCGGTGACAATAAACAAAATTGAACGTGATGAGAGACGGCCGTCAGTTGAAATTGCTGAGCTTTTGGCTGAACATTTGCAAATCCCACCTGACCAACAAGAAGAATTTATCCAACGGGCACGAGGCACCTATGTCGCCCATTTTGAATCCCCTTTGTCAATGGGCACCACGCCCACCAAAGCCTTTCCGACGATCAAGCAGAGCCCTAACTATTCGCAGATTAATCAGTCCATAGAAGTAGAGTATCCGTTGATCGGGCGTGAGCTAGAGTGGGCGAAACTTCGTGACATTTGGCAAAACCTTACTTTGTCACACCTTGTTTGTATTAGCGGAGAGGCTGGGATTGGTAAGACACGTTTAGCAGAAGAGCTGCAGATGGAGGCCGAAAAGGGGGCGTTTGGTGTGTCCCACACCCGCTGTCACTCGTTAGAGGGTCAGTTGGCATACGGGCCTATCGTCGATTGGTTGCGCACATCAACAGTGCAAAGCCGGCTGCCGCAAATAGGGGCAAAGCGCAAAAGTGAAGTTGCTCGGCTCCTTCCCGAACTGCTTGAGGCTGATCCCACGCTTGAACACCCTAAGCCGATTTCACAAGATGTGCAAAGAAAGCATTTTTTTGATGCGTTGAATGAGGTGTTTTTAGGGGATGGGAAACGGCCGTTGCTACTCGTCCTTGATGATTTGCAATGGTGTGATAAAGAAACCTTAGAATGGCTCCAATATCTGCTTGAACGGGCTGTTCAACCATTGCTTATCGTGGGCACCGTGCGTCTAGATGAGATTGGTGTTGAGCACCCTCTGCATCATTTAATCCAACAGCTTGAACGCACCGATCAGGTGACTCAAATCAATTTAGCACCTTTAAAACAAAGCGATATTTCTGCCCTAGTAAAACAGGTTGATGCCCAAACCGCTTCTCAACAAAACAGCGAGTCATTTTTCGATAACACTGGTGGCAACCCTCTTTTTGCAATTGAAAGCGTCCGGGCCATCAAAGGGCAGTCGAACAAAATGCTACAAACCTTCGTTAAAGGAGATGGCGAGTTGCTTGAGCAAAATCAGGTGGCAATACCTCCTAAAATGTACGCCATCATTCGCTCTCGATTCTCTCAATTGCCTGCGCTTGCCCTGCAAATGGCACAACTTGGTGCCGTCATTGGCCGCATTTTTGATGTGGACCTGTTGATAACTGCCAGCAAGAAGGATGAAGACGACGTTTATTCCGCTGTCGATGCGCTTTGGCAAAGAAAGTTGATTCGTCAAATTGACGGTGCACGCTTTGATTTTAGCCATGATCGGATAAGAGATGTCGCCTACGCTGAAATTTCCAAAGTGAAAAAACTACAGCTTCACCGTCGCGTCGCCGAAGGAATTGAAGTACATTATGCTAATCATCTCAATCCATATTTTGGTGAAATCGCAGTACATTGTGAACAAGCAGGTTTGTTTCAGAAGGCATTTAGTCATTATGAAAAAGCGGCAGATGAGGCTAGGAAAATCTATTCTTCTGAAAATTCCTTATATTTTAGAAAAAAATCAATAGATATTTTTCAGAAATTGCCTAAGAAAAATGAAAATGATGAAAAATTATTTTATCTATTAATTGAAGCGGGGTGGGATCTACAGCGAATATACGGTCTTGGCGAAAAGAGAAGTGGCGAGACATGGCAAAAAGCATATGAGGTTGCCAAAAGAAATGGTGATCCTAAATTGAAATTTGAGGCATTGATGCGTTTGTCGAATCAAAATCGACTGAATGGTTATTGGCATGAGTCATCAGATTTAGTTTCTAAGGCATTGTCACTTCCACAGAATGGTATTGACCCATCTAAGTCTGATTATCTCAAGGCTTCTGTCGCTCACAATCATCTGCATCTTGGCCGATTGCAGATAGCTTTACTTAACTTTGAAGAGGTGCGAACCGCATACAAAATGCGAAATGAGCCGTTTGCCATTTTTCCTTATGGACACTGCCTCTGGCTGTCAGGCTATCCTGAAAATGCCGTATCCGTGACAAAATCAATCATGGATCAGGCGAATCATGATCCAATTAATCATCTAACTTCTGCTGCTCAATATATGAATTTACACAACATGACGCTTGCTTTCTGTCGGGATGTATCAAAAGTCAAAGCATTATCTTTGCAGCAAATAGAAACATGTAAATATCAAAACCATCCTTTTTTTCTTCGGTTTGGGCGCATATATTATGGTTGGTCATTATCGCAAGATGGCGATTTCAATCAAGGGATTCCACTCATACAAGATAACGTAGAGGCCTTGAAAGCGCATGGAAATTTGGTTTTTGATCAGTTTCGACGTGCGTTGCTGATTGATGCTTATCTTGTTGCCAATGAATCGGAATATGCGCTTGATGAAATTGAAAAACTTCTTGCATTTTCATCAGAACGCGGCAATGTTTATCTAGATGGCTGGCTTTATACCCTTCAGGGCTCTGCTCTTGAAAAGTTGCGCTACCCTGTCGAAGAAGTTGAAAAATGTTACCTACAGGCGATTGAAATTACGCGACAGCAAAAAGCCCGCTCACTAGAGCTGCGGGCTTCAATTCCTTTAGCTGAACTATGGCATTCCCAAGGAAGGGTGGTTGAGGCGTACCAGCTTCTTTCAGGAATCTATAATTGGTTTACAGAAGGTTTTGACACAGCCGATTTAAAGCTGGCCAAACAGCTTCTTGATCAGTGGCAACCAGCTATACCCTAAATCGAATCTTCAAGCCGTTGGATGCGTTCCCATTCGGGCATTTTTTCATCAGGCTTGCTGTCCTTCAGGATCATGATTTGACGCATCTCCATCACCTGATCGCGTAAAACGGCCGCTTTTTCAAATTCCAACTGCTGAGCTGCTTCCTTCATCTGCTTCTCAAGCTCTTTAATCATCTGGTTAAGCTCCGCTTTTGGTAAGTCCGCTGCGGTGGTGTAGGTGCCTTTTTCCTCACCCAAAGCCGGTTGCCCATAAGATTCACTGAGGTCTTCGGTTAAATCTTTAACCTCTTTCAAGATGCTGTGCGGTTCAATGCCGTGCTCAGTATTGTAATCCATCTGCACTTTGCGCCGGTCATTGGTGACATCAATGGCCGCTTTCATCGAGCGTGTAATTTTGTCGGCATACATGATGACTTTGCCATCTACATGTCGCGCTGCCCGTCCTATCGTTTGGATGAGCGATGTTTCTGAGCGTAAGAAACCTTCTTTATCGGCATCAAGAATCGCAACGAGGGAGACCTCCGGTAAATCAAGACCCTCTCGCAGTAGATTGATCCCAACAATGACGTCATAAACACCAAGCCGCAGGTCGCGCAGAATTTCTGTTCGTTCAATTGTGTGAACCTCTGAATGGAGATAATGAACTTTCACCCCCATCTCAAGCAGATAATCTGCCAAATCCTCAGACATCCGTTTTGTTAAGGTGGTGACCAGCACTCGCTCTCCGCGAGCTGCTCGGGCGTTGATTTCACCTAACAAATCATCAACCTGACCGCGAACGGGCCGGACTTCAAGGATTGGGTCCAAGACACCGGTTGGGCGGATAACCTGTGTAACCGGCTCGGGAGAATGCTCCAGCTCAAAGGGTCCGGGCGTTGCGCTGGTAAAAACAATTTGATTAATGCGCTCCTCAAATTCATCAAAGTTGAGCGGGCGATTATCCAATGCGCTAGGGAGCCGGAAGCCAAAGTCAACCAAGGTGGATTTTCGACTGCGATCCCCAGCGTACATGCCCCGAATTTGGGGTACCGAGATGTGGCTCTCATCTATGATAAGCAGGAAATTTGCTGGAAAGTAATCTAGTAGCGTCCAGGGGGGTTCACCCTCTTGACGCTGGTCGAGGTGGCGGCTGTAATTTTCGATACCGGAGGTGACCCCAATCTCTTTGAGCATTTCTAAATCATACATCGTGCGCTGTTCAATTCTCTGCGCCTCAAGAAGCATGTTGTTTTGCTTAAAGTGAGCTAGCTGATCGGTTAGTTCGTTCTCGATGTCATTGATCGCTTTGGCAAGCTTGTCTTGGTCGGTAATAAATTCCCGGCCGGGGAAGATTTTGATTTCACTATGTTCAAGAAGGAGCTCACCTGTTAGCGGATCGAACTCGGTGATGCGTTCTACTTCATCTCCCCAAAACTCAACGGAGTAGGCAGATTCAGCGTAAGCGGGGAAGATTTGCAGCGTATCACCGCGCACGCGGAAGGTCCCAAGCCGTAAATCAAGATCGTTTCGATCATATTGTATATCTACCAACCGACGGAGGAGATTGTCTCGTCGATACTGCTTGCCTCGCTCAATTTCAACCGTTACCTTTTCCCAAGCAGTTGGATTGCCAATCCCATAGATACAAGAGACGGAGGCCACAATGATCACATCTTCTCGAGTGAGAAGATTGGACATGGCGAGGAGGCGCAAACGGCCGATTTCTTCATTGATCTTTGTTTCCTTTTCAATGAACAGGTCATGGCGCGGCACGTACGCTTCGGGTTGGTAGTAATCGTAGTAGCTTACAAAATAGGAAACGGCGTTGTTAGGGAAAAACTCTCGAAATTCTGCATAAAGCTGGGCGGCTAGGGTCTTATTATGAGCGATTACAAGCGTTGGTCGCTGTGATTCTTGGATCACATTGGCCATCGTAAAGGTTTTACCGGTACCTGTTGCCCCAAGTAGCGTTTGGTACTTTTCGCCATCATTGAGGCCGTGAACAAGGTGCTCAATCGCTTTGGGTTGATCGCCCATCGGTTTGAAATCAGACACAATTTCGAGTTTGGCCATGGTTGCTCCTTGTGGAAAGTGTCAGGGTTCAGGTGTCATGTTTATCCCTGTCCTGAGCGGTATTCAAAATAGAAGAAAGCTGTAGTTTTTGAAAGAAAGATTTATTGATAAACGATAGTTCAATATAGAACTTACGTTCTTGTATTTTATCATAAAAGAAGGAATTTTTCGAGGTGTAATTTTAGGCTGTCGCGGTTTTTGTTTGAATAAAATAGCAATAATTATGGAACGCGATTTATGCTGATAACGCTGCTTCCATAAATGAAAAGCGGCGCTATCAGCCTTTCTTTAATCGTGAATTATAACGGGGAGATAATTGAAATAATCATTGTTTAAGTTGGGGTCAGGAACGGCCGTTTTTGTCATTGTCGGCGTTGGGGTCATTTCGCCAGCACGCGTTGCTGTGGCCGTAGGTGAACTAGTTGGCGTGTAAGATGCTGCCAGAGTTGGCGTTGCCGTTCCGGTTTCTGCTGGGGGTGGCGTGGCTGTATGGGTGGGTGTTGGGGTGTCAGGTGGCGTACCATCAATTTGCACGCAGGCCGAAAATTCTGATGTATTCCCAAGATGATCGGTAGCGGTTGCCGTGATGAAATCGCCCGCTTCGGCATCATCAGCTAGGAATTTGAAATTTACTGAACCGCTGCTGTCGATCTGCTCAAACTTGGTGCCCAGATAGATTTGGCCTTGACCGTGATCTGAGCTGTCACACGTATCATTACGATAAAAGTCGATGGCATACCCTATGTCGGGTAGGCTATTCAAAGTGACATCTACCATGAATGAGTTGGGCACTTTAGTTAGAACGGGGAAATTCTGAAGACCGTTAGCCCCGCTATCTAAATCATCCAAATCGTTGGCTGTCACCTGATCGCCTGCTAAATCGATACCTAATCCACCATTCCCAAAGATTTGATTGCCACGGAATTCATTTTTGATCGGAAATTCAGGGTCGGGTTTACTATTATCCCCTGCAGAGGTTGAAATACCCGCATTGAGATTGTGCGCGATAATATTGGCTTCGCCGGATTCTACTCCTCCTATGATATTGCTCTCGGCAGAAATCCAAAGCCTAACGCCTGTGTGATTTGGCAATGGTGTCTCGCTATCGCTAGCTACACCAATGTAGTTCCCTAAAATTTGATTTTTGACCCCAAAGATAGAAATACCATGAGCGTCATTGCCGCTGATCACATTTCTACTAAAAATATTTTCGCCACCAATGATATTGCCTGATGAATCCATCG
>JBCCFD010000266.1:0-10672 GCA_039029915.1 Chloroflexota bacterium | reverse complement strand
CACAGCTTCAAAAGCTCAGCTTCTCGTTCTGGCTTCAGTCCACCCCGCCACTCATAATCAGCTGGTCGAGTCTTTTCCCAAGAAATGGTATCAGCTACCGTTTCGCGAAGGGGTCGATAGGTCAGTCCGGCCGCGTGGGCTTTGTCATTATTGATGGTGTTAAATCCAGTGTACTCCTCTGGAATCCACAGCGGCAGCTCCACAAAAGCGCCGACTTCTTGTTCTACTAGGAATGGCTCTTCAACCCATGTAAATGATGAGTCACTGTCACTCACCTCTTTGCAGATTTCAAATAAGGTTTTCATTGACAAAGCATAATCCGGTCCAGTGCAGTTAAAAGGGCCGGTCAATTTTTCCTCGGTTGCTTTAATAGCAAAGGCTGCCAAATCTCGCACATCGATAAATTGAGTGGCTAGGTCTGGCTTACCGGGTGCTAACACCTCCCCACCTCTAGCGATCCGAACCGGCCAGTAGGTAAAACGATCGGTTGTGTCATTTGGGCCAACAATCAAGCCAGCCCGAATGTGGGTGCAACGGCCGTTCATCGCCTCGTCAATTGATTTTTCGCAAAGCACCTTTAGTGGACCGTAGGTTTCCCCATTGATTTCCTCAACCGTCTCATCTTCCATTGTGCCCAGTGGCCCATCTTCGGCCATATTGGGAATGGTTAAACTACCGTACACAGAAATTGTAGAAATAAAGGTGTAGTGAGACACCGCATCCGCTAAAAAGGTGGCTGAATCTTTAGTCAAACGGGGCACATATCCACAAGTATCAATCACGGCATCCCAACTGCGGCCCGCCAGCACGTCTAGTCCACCGTCCCGATCTCCTACTAGCTTTTCAACATCAGCATATAAATCAGGATTACTCTGACCCCGATTAAATAATGTCACTTCGTGCCCACGCGACTGAGCTTCATCCACTAAAGCACGCCCAACAAATCTAGTTCCGCCAATGATCAACAGTTTCATATGAACTCCTTTTCGAATCAGGTTTTAAGCTAAATGTCGCAAAGTAGCAAAGTTGCAGAGTTAAAGGACATTTTATCCAGTGCCTCCCTCTGTACGCCATCCTCATAGAATACCCCACATTAGATAAATGTCTACTATTCATACAACTACTTTCTGCTACAATCCAGACTAAGACAAGATGCCCAACAGATAACACCGCCTCAAGGAGTAAACATGAATATCACGATTACCCAAGGAAATTTAACTGAGATTTCAGCGGATACGCTCATCGTCAATCTATTTGACGATGTGACTCAACCCAGTGGCGCCACTGGAGCAATCGACCAAGCAATGGGTGGCGCAATTACAGAACTGATTGCCACTGGTGACCTAACTGGAAAGGAAGGTGAGGTGGGTATCCTTTATCCTCGCTCTGCTCTTGCAGCTGATAGAGTGCTGGTTGTTGGTTTAGGAAAACGTGACTCATTTTCACTTGAGGGAGTCAGGCGAGCAGCAGGGCACGCTATTCAAAAAGCAAGAGCGCTAAAAAGCAATCATGTCGCCACAATCATCCACGGAGCAGGGGTTGGCGGGTTAGACGTCACGGCCGCTTCTCAAGCCACCGTTGAAGGGTCACAGCTGGCTCTTTATGAATATGATGCCCCCAAAAAGAGTAAAGAAACGGCTCATCAAATTGAAAAACTGACGATCGTAGAGTTTGATGCCAGCAAGCTTGGCCAGATTGAAGCGGGAAAAGATACGGCCGTTGCTATCACCACGGGCACCATCCTCGCCCGAGACCTTGTCAATATGCCACCCAATGTAGCCACACCCACCAAACTCGCCCAAACAGCTCAGGCGATTGCTGATGAGCATAGCTTAGGCATTACCATAGGCGATCGGCAATGGGCAGCTGAACGAAAAATGGGGGCTTACCTTGCCGTCGGTAAAGGGGCTGGTGAAGAACCAAAATTTATCATTCTTGAGCACAACATCGACCGCGACGACCTCGATACCATCGTCCTTGTCGGGAAAGGAATCACCTTTGATACGGGCGGCATTTCCATCAAGCCAACCGCCAACATGGGGGCTATGAAGGCTGACATGGGGGGTGCAGCCGCGGTGTTAGGCACCATGAAAACAGCCGCCATGCTTGATATACCGCTTCGCTTAATTGGTATCACACCCGCAACCGAAAACATGCCGGACGCCAACGCTTACCGACCGGCTGATGTCATCACCGCCAGCAACGGCGTCACAATCGAAATCATTAGCACCGATGCAGAAGGGCGCATGATTTTGGCAGACGGTCTAGTGCACGCTGGCAGTTACAACCCAACAGCAGTCATCGATTTAGCCACATTAACTGGCTCTGCAGTCGTTGCTTTAGGTGAGGACATGGCCGCCAGCTTATTTAGCACCGACGACAGCCTGCGCGACAGGTTGGTTGCCGCAGGTAATCACACTCGCGAACGAGTTTGGCCTATGCCGCTGTGGGACGACTATCTCAACGCCATCAAAACGGATGTGGCAGACATTAAGAACAGCGGCGGACGCTTTGGCGGTGTGGCCACCTCAGCCATGTTTCTCAAGCAGTTTACCGATTACAGCTGGGCCCATTTGGACATCGCCGGCATGGCGCTCACCTCAAAAGGGAATGCGTATACGCCCAAAGGGGGCACAGGGTATGGCGTGCGGCTTTTGGTAGAGATGCTGTTGAATTGGAATGCTGGCTAAGGTGTCGAGCTAACGTACTGGGAAAGACATTTGATTCAGCAGTTTGCAAACACCTGGTGCTTGATACCTAACACTTGACACAAAAATAGGAGGAAACATGGAGCTAAAACACGCTATTGCACAGCTAACCGCAAACGCTGAGCGAATCAAAGGCATGGCCGAGTTTGTATCTCAGGAGCAGGCTCAATGGAAACCGGATGAAGAATCCTGGTCAATTTTGGAAACCGTGACTCACCTTCATGATGAGGAAATAGAGGATTTTAGAGTACGACTTGATTACCTGTTGCACAAGGCTGATGAGGATTGGCCACCAATTGATCCAATTGGATGGGTAGCTTCCCGAAAATATAATGAGCGACAGCTAGAAGATTCTCTGAACGGCTATCTGTCAGAACGGGAGAAATCCCTTGAGTGGCTCCGCAGTTTAGGATCACCCGATTTAGAAACTGGGAAAGAAGCACCATGGGGCATTATGCACGCTGGGGATATGCTAGCGGCTTGGGTAGCACACGATCTGCTTCATATGCGTCAACTGGTGGAGATTTTGTATGCATATGAGGTTGAAAATTTACGGCCGTATTCCCTCCGCTACGCCGGTGAATGGTAAGAAAGTTGCCCTGTTAAGCAGTTTTCACATAAAACCAACAAATGTCGCTTGCGCATCGACGTAAACCGCTTTTATAATTTCTTCAACAATTGGCTCACAAATAGGAGAAAAACATGTCTGTTCCAGTCCCTCCCCTAACACTTGGCGTCGAAGAAGAATATCAAATTATTGACCCCGAAACGCGTAATCTACACGCATACATCACCGAATTGCTCAAAAAGGATGAAGAAAGGGGAGAACTCAAACTTGACCTCAAACCTGAGTTTATGCAATCTCAAGTCGAAGTGGGCAGTCATGTTTGCCGCAATGTCAAAGAAGTTAAAGCCGAAATTATACGCTTGCGGCGGGCAGTTTGTGAAATGGCTGAAAAAAGCGGTGTACGAATAGCCGCTGCATCTACCCATCCATTTGCTCGATGGGAAGAGCAACACATTACGGAAGGCACACGTTACAAAGAAATGCTAGACGACATGCAAGGCGTTGCCAACCGCCTTCTAATTTTTGGGATGCATGTTCATGTTGGGTTTGGCAGCGATCCTGCTTCAAAAAACATGATGATTGAGATCATGAATCAGGCTCGTTATTTTATTCCTCACCTATTGGCGCTTTCGACAAGTTCGCCGTTTTGGCACGGCCGTACCACCGGACTCAAATCATACCGAAGCGTTGTCTTTGAATCATTGCCCCGTACGGGCATTCCTCATTCATTCATCTCCTGGGATGAGTTCAAAAATTATGAAAAAACCCTCGGCATCGTCGGATCATTTGGAAAGCAAGACACCAATGCCAAAATTTGGTGGGATATTCGCCCCCATCCGGTATTCGATACCCTTGAATTCCGCATCACCGATATTTGCACAAAAGTAGACGAAGCAGTCTGTATTGCTGCCCTTTTCCAAGCCATTTGCGCTAAACTCATCAAGCTTCGTCGACAAAACATGTCGTGGCGCAACTACCGTCACATGCACATTTCTGAAAACAAGTGGCGGGCCGTGCGCTATGGCATTAAAGGTGAAATGATCGACTTTGGCATTCAGGAATCAGTACCTTTCCACTTTTTAATGGAAGAGCTACTAGAACTTCTTGATGATGTCCTTGATGACCTTGGCACTCGAAAAGAGGTAGAATACGCACGCACCATCCTCAAAGAAGGCACCAGCGCCGACCGGCAAATTGCGGTCTATCACGCTAACGGGGGTAAAGACAATCATCAAAACGCCCTCAATGCCGTCGTTGACCACCTCATCGAAGAAACTAAAATGGGATTATAATTTTTTATGGATTTAAGCGGCCAAACATTAGGAAAATACGAGCTACTCCACCGCCTCGGCAAAGGGGGAATGGCGGAAGTCTATCTTGCCAATCAACCAACCATTGAACGTCAGGTGGCAATTAAAGTTCTGCACCGTCATCTAGCAGAAGATGAAGACTTTATCTTACGCTTTAAACGAGAAGCTCGCAGTTTAGGCCAACTTCAACATCCCAATATTGTTAATATTTACGATTTCGATTCCCATGAGGACGTTTACTTCATGGTAATGGATTATATTGCCGGTCCAACGCTACGAACCTACCTCGACGAAAAGAAAATCTTATCAAATGAAGAAGCCCTAAGAATAATTGCCCAAATGGTAGAAGGGTTAGCTTACGCTCATCAAAAGGGCGCAGTTCACCGAGACATCAAGCCAGCCAATGTCATGTTTACTGATGACACCGTTCAGCAGGCCGTGATTACGGACTTTGGCATCACCCGTCTGATGAATGATCAAACCATTACGGTTGAAGGTTCAATGGTAGGCACACCCGCCTACATGAGTCCTGAAGCTGTTATTGGGGAAAGAGTTGACGGGCGGGCTGACATCTACAGCGTAGGCGTTATTCTTTATGAAATGGTGACTGGGCGAACACCGTATGAAGGGGCAACGCCGCTTTCGCTGGTGGTGAAGCAGGTTCATGAGCCGTTGCCCTCACCTTTGGAATTCAAACCTGATTTAGCGGTGCCAATGGTTCATCTGATTGAAAAGGCTCTTTCAAAGGAGATCAACGGCCGTTACCAAACCGCCTCTGAGTTTCTCCAGGGTATTCAGCAAACCCAAAACCAGCTCAATTTGCCCATTGTCGGGGCCACGATGGCCCGAACCACTATGCCTGCTCTGCCTCAAATTGAAACCCCACCACCACCTCAACCGGAAAAGCCGACCGTTGTTAAGCCTTCAGCCCAATCGACAACCTCCGGGTTCGATTGGAAAAAAGCAGCTCCGTTTATTGGCGGGGGTCTGGTGCTATTGGCCATCATTGCCGGCTTCCTACTTAGCCGAGGGGGAAATAATGGGCAGGTAGATGCGATACCGACTGAAACGGCCGTTGCGGCTGTTGCAGACCCCACAACCGTCGTTGAAGCCGAGCAGCCCCCAGTTGAAGACCCCACTCCAACGGAGGTCGATCCAGTAGAAGATGACACCCCACCACCCACTGAGGAACCGCCCCCAGCCACGGCCGTTCCACCAACGGAAGAACCTGAACGCATTCCTCCTGTTGAAAGAGCCAGAACAGGGACAGCTAGCTTTCTTTCATCGGTCGTGGGTGCTATTGACGGACTGTCTGTTGATATTATCCGCGTGCCTGCACCCCCTCCCGGATTTCAATACGAGCTATCTTTTGTTGATAGTAATGGGGAAATTGAAAATATTGGACCCGTAACGGTTGAAGATCAACAAATATTATTTGAAGAATCAGCCGATGGGAATCAGTTTGCCCTTTACTGTGACCTGTTGATCACACTGGAACCAGATTCAGGGAGCGATATCAACAATTTAGGCGAAACTGTTTTTAGCGGCACAATGGCACCCGAAATCAAAGACAATTTGCTACAGCTTTTGGGTGAAGAAGAAAACGGCCGTTTAATCAACCTATTTGCCCAAACGGCTACCGCCCAACAGCATTTCCAATTCTCAATGGACTCACTCTCGGCTAGCGATTTTGATGAAGCCAAGCGGCATATGGAGCACGTCGTCAACATTCTCGACGGAGAATCAGGCGGGACTTTTGGTGATTTGAATTTAGATGGCCAAACGCAAAACCCCGGTGACGGCGTTGGCGTCCGCGTTTATTTGGAAGAAACGGCCGTTTTGCTAGAACAAATTAAAGCAGCAGAGCCGGTGACCTTAGAAAGACAACAGCTAAGCGACAACGCATTAACGGCCGTTTCAAGCGCGTTAGACCTTGTCAACACGACCATCCAGCGAGCGGCCGCTATCACCGCCACTGACACACCAGACGAAGCCTCACCAATCTATGATGAGCTGACTAGTTTAATGACCCAGTTAGACGCTGGAAATACGGCCGTTTACGATAACACGCTGATTCTCGCCACCATTCCTGTGACAACAAACCTGCCCGGTTTACCAGAGCCTGAGCCGATTACTGGCGTGAAACCTGAACAGTTTGGCGTTGTTGAGTTATTTAATGGTCCTGATGGCACTGCGACCCGATATCGAGTTCGGGTTGAGCAAATCAATCCCGCTGAGGAAGGACAGATCATTCAGGTCTGGCTGACCAATAACTCATCGGCTTTGCTTTTAGGGGCGTTGGATGTTGTGCAAAATCGAGCACAGCTAAGCGGTACCGTCAACGATAATATTTTAGAAAATTTCAACGATGTGCTGGTCACAATTGAAGAAATAGGCAGTGGCTCAACGGCACCGACAGGCACCGTTCTGTTGCAAGGCCCAGTGCGAACACCGGCCGCCAACCTTATTGTTGATTTATTGGCCCCACAGCTTGACAATGGCAAAGGCCCTATTTTTGGCCTAGAAGAACAGCTCGCTTTAGCTATTCAGCATTTTGGTTTTGCTCAAACTGAAATAGCGGCGGGCAATTTTGATGGCGCAAAAATTCACTTTGAGCACGTTATCAACATTTTAGATGGCGGGTCTGGTGCATTCTTTGGTGACCTAAATGGGGATGGCCAAACGCAAAACCCTGGTGATGATGTGGGAGTTCGCGTCTACTTTGAACAGATCCAAACGGCCGTTTCAAACGAAGGTGGTCAATCTCGCAATCAGGAGTTTATTTTAAATCAACTTAGCGCAATGATTACCAACAATCTAACTGAATTAGAGTTCGCCATGAACCAAGGCAGTAAGATCTTTGCATCGGATACGCTTGAAGAAGCGCAGCCTTTTGTTGATACGTTAGCTGTTCAGTTTGAAATTTTGCAAAACGGCCGTGATCTTGATGATAGCAATACAATCGAGCCGCTTTTCAATGAAGGTGGCATCCAAATCATCAAGGACACGCTCACAACGCTTAACGAAATCCCACTTAATCGAGTTGAATAAACTAGGAAAGTTAAATCCAGACCTGACCGGATTTTAAAATCCGGTCAGGTCTTCTACTAGAAGTAACTTATGACCAAAATCAAACAACTTCCCTCTTTGCTGAATGATGCCTTTTTATCCGTTGACCAAGTAAATACGTTTGCCCAAACCTTAAATTTTGATCCGGGGAATTTATTTTCACCTAATGACAACAAAATTGGTCGGCTCCAAAAAATTCATCGTACGGCAATTCAACAGCAATATATTCTCAATTACCTCGTAGAAGCACACAATGTGGCGCCTCATTTGCCAATTTCAGATTATCTGCACCTCATTATGCGTTATTCTATGATCTTTCCAGATGAGCAGGTGACGGCAAAATATGTAGAGATTTATGCGAACAAAGACGGCACGTACACAGGGTATGATTTAGAAACCCAGGCCCGAATGATTCAAGAGAATTTTAAGGAGACTGGACAGGGCGATGCATTTTTTGATTTGATTTTTCAGCAGTTTCCTCAGGTCAAGGATTATCCATTTTTGCACCCTTCCCATAAAGTAGAAATCCCATTGCCCGATCCGCCATCGGATCGAACATCGACACCGCCGAAAAAAGAAACGACCTATATCGATTTTGATATCAACATTAGCCCAGCAGATTCTGAAGGCGTGTATCAAGTTACGGCCGCTTCTGGCAATTCGCAAACCCAAAATATTTCCCGCCAAACCTTACCCGATGATGCCAGCTTTACGGACACCCTCATGATGTTACAAAGTCTGTTTGTAGACGAAGATAGCGTCACGAAACTCGGTGAGCTGATACACAACTTTCTTTTTCCACCAGAAGTCACCAAGCTGTTCACAAAAATTCGAGCACAGCATGATAATGTTCGCATTCGGATCAACATCTTTGGTGAATCGCTCCGCCTTCATCAAATCCCTTGGGAGTATTGCCGCTACGACAATGAGTTCTTCGCAACCGATTTAAGCACACCCGTAGTGCGCTTTATTCCAGCCTTCCAAGAAGGAGCCACACTGCAAACACCGGAGCAAATGCGCGTTTTGGTGGCCCTATCGTCTCCCGCTGACCAACCGCCCATCAATGTTGCAAAAGAGGACGCCCGCATTCAAAAGGCGCTTGCTCCACTGGAAAAGAGGGGCCAGATTGATCTCCAGCTTCATGAAAATATGACGAACGATGATTTAATCGACGAGTTTATGGACTTTCAGCCTCACATTTTCCACTTTGTGGGTCATGGCGGCACGAAAGATAATGGTGAAGGATTCATTTTGCTTGAAGATTGGGAGGGCAACACGGCCGAATTTGATGCAGAAGATATGATGACGCTGGTTAAAACAACGAATGGGGCCACCAAGCTCGTCATCTTTGCCGCCTGTGAGTCTGGCGTGGCTGGCGAGGGGGCTTCTGTCGTGGAGAACGGCGGGTTTATGGGCATGGGGCCACGCATCCTTAAAGAAGTGCCGGCAGTCATTGCTATGCAATATACTGTTCCTCAAGAAACCGCTTTTGATTTCACTAAAAACGTGTACGCTTACCTCGCTAAAGGAGAGCCGCTTGACCGGGCCGTCACCCGTTCCCGAATTCGCATCTACCTCAAGGGGAAAGATAAGGTGTTTTGGGGTATCCCTGTTCTCTTCATGCGCTCCCCCGATGGTAAAATTTGGTAATGGACACGCTTACCCTAAGTCGCTCAAAAATTACATCCTTCCTCAATTGCCAACGTCAATTTCAGCTCCGCTATTTGGAACAAATTGCGTGGCCTTCTTTACCGCTTTCTGAGCAGATGGAAACGGCCGTTGCGCGGGGCACCCGCTTTCATCAATTGATCGAACAATCCCTTAATCAGCTTCCTATCGCCAACCGCGATCCTTATCTTAAGCGATGGTGGAGTCGATTTGAAAATTTTGCTTCAACCTTACCTAAAGGGGCAAAGCTCATTGAAACAACGATGACCATTCCCTTCTCATTACCGATCACAACCCAGCGCACCTATTTGCTAAACGGCCGTTTTGACCTGCTCATCATTGGCCATGACATCGGTCAACCATTTGCTCACCTCTTTGATTGGAAAACGGGCAGGCCCAAATCAGAATCTGAGCTACGGCGGGATTGGCAAACGCGGCTTTATTTGGCGATGCTGGCTGAGGGGGGCAATGCGCTCCTGCCGCAGGGCAGTCAGCTGCACCCGCACAATATTCTTTTCACCTACTGGTACGTCGATGAGCCAAATCAACCAAGGACACTTCAATATAGTCAATCGGCCCATGAAGAAAATTGGCGAGAGCTCCAGCAAGTTGCTCTGCAAATAGATGCCTTAGATGCTTCTCAAACTTGGCCTCTTACAGATGATTTGACCCAGTGCCGCACCTGCTCTTATTCGATTATCTGTCACCGCCATGCGGAAACGACCGTTTCTCAAATTGATGCTGATGACCACGAGCCCCTTTTTCGGCAGGAATTAGAGCCAAAACGGCCGTAAATCATGACCACCCTCGAAGACCTGCAATTTGCGCTCTCTAATGAAGGTCAAACGCTTCTTTCAGAGCTAGCTCAAGCCCCAATTACACCCGCAAACCATCTACAAATCGCCACAAAGCTTCGCAAAACAGTTGCTCCCCCCTTGGCTCAAGCCCTGTTAGAACTGGCCCTGCTGCGCCAACTTGGCACAGTCAAATTCTCAAAAGCTGACCAAATGTACTTTACCCGCCCCGCCCTAGAACAAGCCACAGCTGAGCCGGTGGCTTCCTATCGAGCGGAACGGTTTAACAGACTAGGACTTAAACATATCGCCGACTTAGGCTGTAGCATAGGCGGTGACGCGATTGCGTTAGCTGCCCATGCCCAGGTGACAGGCGTCGATTGGGACCCAGTCCGATTGGCGATGGCGCAGGAAAACCTAACGGTTTACGGCCGTTCTCACAACTTTTCTCCCCTGCAGGCCGATCTGCACAGCCTTTCGCCGCAATCGTTTGACGCCCTCTTTTTTGACCCTGCTCGTCGAGATGAGCGAGGGCGACGGTTCTTTTCAGTCCAT